>JABDFJ010000016.1 GCA_013286645.1 Chlamydiota bacterium
CCGTATTTGTGACGGCGGCGTACATCGTATCGGGATCTGAAGGTTTTCTAGCCAATGATGACACGGGGCCTGATCCCAATTGTTGTGGCCCCCCTGTGGATTCCAGGTTAAAGGTGGCACCTCCATCTGTACTTATATAGAAACCGTAGTTGGCAGCGGGTGCTACATTGGGAATTGCTTGCCTAACTAACGCATACGGTGCGGTAGGTTCAAAAGTGGGGACGAAAATAGTGCCGCTAACATCTGGGGTGGTTAAATTGCGCGAAAGGACATTGGGGATGCTCATGCCAATTATGGTGTTGTCTTCTCTATTCCAAGAAGCGCCACCATCATTTGAGACCGATAATCCAAGGGGATAGGTTCCTCTGCTGTGAGAAGCAAAAAAACCATTTCCCACGACGTCATTGCTAGATATGCCAGTGCCCGCACAAAGGGTGTTGTGGGTAGGGTCATCGGGGTCAAAAGAGATGCTAGTGTAGAAAAGAACGCGAGCGTTGTCTAGAATTGGCACCCAGGATGTGCCGGCATCGCTGCTGAACCAGATGCCCCCATTGACGGTAGATAGGTAATAGGTGTTAGGGTCAGTGGGGTGGACGGCGATCGGACTGACGCAACCTGCATCTGAATTGTGTCCACCTTCTTGGAGGTTGAGGCTAGGTGCCGGACCCATGTTGATAAAGAGCGATGAGTCAAAGAACTGTGAAGCTGCGAACAGGGGTAATGAAGCCAAGCATAGTGGCAATAGGCGTAGGTAGATGCGCAACATAGGGAACACTCCTTTTTTTATCAAAAATAATTTGATACGTTAGGTTGAAGATTTTGTCAATCAGGATGAAAAGAACGCAGCTGCTCCCGCTAAAAAAATCGCGCCCGAGTTCGTGAGCGCATTCTATTATCCATAAGTCCGCATTGCATCAAAACCATAGTGCGTAATTATTAAAAAAATTAGTTACGAGAGCTGCTGGTCGAGCTAAGCATTTCCTTTAAGATAAAGGTAGCAAAAGGGACAATGTCGTGGTCTACACTAGCTATTTCCAGGGTGGAAAGGTATTCACTGCGATTCACGAGCTTCACAATAGTCCATGGATAACCTCCTGAGACAAGCATGGAATTCATGAGGAAACGCCCGATGCGCCCATTTCCATCCATATAAGGATGAATATAAACAAAAATGAAATGACCTAGAATAGCTCTCACTGCAGGATGTGCCTCGCTTTTAAGGCAAAAGAAAAATGCCTCCATTGCATCAAGAAGGGCATCTTTGGATAAAGGAATATGGCGGGAATTTCGAATATACACCGGGGATTTTCTGTATCCCAACACATCTGTAGGCTTTAATATCCCAGCCCGTACAGAGGGAGCAAATAGATTTTGATACCATTTTGATAGATCTCTTTCTAATGTTTCGACTGGATCAGCACCATCCAACATTTTCAAAAGGCTTTTTTTAACCTCTTTAAAAGCTTCATAATACCCTCTTGCGGCTAATCCATTGCGCGTTTCACTGTCGTCAGCATACAAATCTGGATTCCAATGATTATTTCTCACTTTATCGATGAGTTGTTGATCAACATCATACCCTTCAATGGAAAGAGAATTGTAAGCATCTTGTTTATAAATCTCATCGATGGCTGAAAGACACTCTTTAGAACTCATATGCTGCTTGCTGGGGTTCGGGAGGACTTTCAATATAAGCTCTCGGTAAGTGCTCCACATTGAAGAAATGCGCGCAGCATGGGGAGATATGGCTCGCGATATAGTCAAAGGGGCAGAATGCACAAATGGTATTTCAGGTTTTATGTTAACTCCAAAATTTTGTAGACCGGAAATTAAACCATCTGCCATGGCATGATCATTCAAAAATTGGTAGGCTCCTATAAGTCGGGCTGCCGAAGCCTGGAATGCATGCTTAAAGATTGGTATCAGAAGCTGATCTGGAGATCGAATTAATCGGAGAGCGATTTCAGCCTGCTGAGGATATTTTCCAAAAAAAGTAGGGGTTGCTTTGCAAAGTGCATATCCTAACTCCATAATTTGCAGCCCATCGATTTCAACCCTCTCTTCTGGAAGATTGCGTGGATCCTTGTATGGAAACATCGAAGTTCTAAAAGGAAGAGTGATAGGCACTCCGCCGCCCCTCGAAACAATGACGATAATTTGTTCTGGAATAGTAGGAGATTTTGTGTGGATATCAATAGAATTTTCAGCGGAAAGGCAGTAGTTTTTGGCATAGTGGTGATTAAGATACACAGAAACGAATTTCCAGAAATTTGCATACCAAACAGAAGATTCACCAGGTGCCATGTGAGGACGAACGATCATGTACCATCCTTTGATGATTGGCACCAACCAATGCGTGCGAAGCAATAACTCCCGATCCGCTCTTGCTATTTCGTTGCTCTGGACAATATTCCCTCCCCTGGTCTTTACCGTCTTAAGAACTCTCTCTAGTGCAGAACTGATTTTCTCTTGAAAACTCACAAATAACTCGATTTATGCGTTGGTGTTTACTCTAACTTTATGTTAGCACTTACTCGAATTTCATGCCATCATTTACTCGAAATTTATGCATTTTATCGCAGCCTATCAAGAGCTATATTTGGAGTTATAAGTAGGCACAATGGCTAAGTGGACAATCCTGTCTGAATTTAGAAGTTCCTCGCCTTTTATTCATGGATGCATTATCCTTTGCTTCTAAATCTTTAATACTTAATTAATCTATGAATCGCCTCTTTAAAATTGCTTTCTCCAAACATAAACACCGCTTTTTGATCGGCCTCACCCTCGTGGCGATGTTTTTACTCACCTTTGCCTCGCAGCTTGAAATCTTCACTTTAGGCGTGATCACCAAAAAAGGACCGGATTTCTTTGAGCTCTTTGCTCCTATCAAGGATGGTGAACTTACTAAAGTCGATGCCATCACATTGCAGCAAGTCGATGAGCGCTTTCATGCTATCGATGGCACAGGACAAGGGGTGATCGATAAACAAGACACATCAAAATTTCTAGCTCAATGGCGCCATAAGGATTTTATAGAGACTGTGATGAATTCTCTCGATAGCGTTTTCGACGTTTCGGGGAATATTATGCACCTAGCCATGATGGTGGTGATTGTGGCTCTATTTAAGGCCATCACACTCTTTACGCATCGCTTTAGCACACGTTTGGTGGCGATTCGCATCAGTAGCGATTTGCGTCAGGATTATTTTGAACACATCCAATCCCTGCCCATGAGCTTTTATCAGCAACACAATATGGGGAGCTTATCATCGCGTGTGGTGGGCGATGCAGCTCTGATTGCGGAAGCTTTCAATGCTTGCTTGGTCAATTACCTGCAAACCCCCTTTACGGTAGCGACAACGCTTACCTTATGCTTTTTGACCTCATGGCAGCTGTCGTTAATCATCTTCCTCGGCTTTCCCTTGCTTGTCTTTCCCATTATCTTTTTAGCTAAGCGTGTCAAGCGCATCTCTAAGCAGATACAGAAAAACCAGGAGCACTTCACTTCTGTCCTGCTCGACTTCCTCGGCGGCATTCAGACCGTGAAAGTGTTTGCGATGGAGGACTTTTCATTACGCAAGTATCGCGAGCAGAACCAACATATGGCGAACTTAGAAAAGCGCAGCGCGCGTTATGATCTTTCTTCACGTCCCATCGTGCATACCATTGGGATGATGTTTTTAGCCACAGCTTTGTTGTATGGACTCTATGGATTGCACATGAGTGTTTCTGAAGTGCTCTTCTATTGCGGCATGCTGTACATCTTCTATGAGCCCATCAAGAAGTTTGCTGAAGAGAATAGCCACATCCAACGCGGTGTGGCGGCAGCCGAAAGGATGTATGAGGTGATGGATCTTAAGCCTCAAATTGAAGATGGGAACGACACATTAGAGTTCAATGCAACCGATGGAGATATCACCTTCGACAATGTCAGCTTCCGTTATGGCGATGAATGGATCGTCAGAGATTTCTCTCTTAAGATCAAAAAAGGGGAGGCTGTGGCATTGGTGGGTCCGACAGGGGCTGGAAAATCAACGATCGCTCAGCTATTGCCGCGCCTGTATGATGTCCAAGAAGGAAGCATCTTGATTAATGGCAAGCCCATCCAGACGTATACCCAAAAGTCATTACGGGATGCTATCGCATTTGTCCCTCAGAAGCCATTTTTATTCATCGATACAGTCTCGCGCAACATTGCTTTTGGAAGGGAATTTTCTGACGAACGCATTTTAGATGCGGCGAAACGGGCGCATGCCGATGAGTTTATTCAGAGCATGCCACTAAAATATGCTACGGAAGTGTCTGAAGGGGGTAAAAATCTTTCAGGTGGCCAACAGCAGCGGTTGGCAATTGCCAGGGCACTTGTTAAGCAAGCTCCTATTCTTGTGATGGATGAGGCCACATCGGCCTTGGATGCTGTCAGTGAGAATTATATTAAGACCGCCGTCAGTCAATTGAGAGGAGAGGTCACCCAGATTATTATTGCTCATCGCTTATCCACGATTGAGCATGTGGATAAGATTGTCTATCTAGAGAAAGGCAGAAAAGTAGCAGAAGGCACGAAAGATGAACTGCTGCGCGACTGTCCTGGATTTAGGCGCATGTGGGAAATGATGATGCATCAGTAAAATGCTGGTTAGTTATTTGTTTTTGTGCTATTATTTTCTGAATGAATGAACTTTTATTTCTTTTCCATGTCATTGTTGTGCTGTTATTTACCTTTATTGCTTTGCGTATTGGTAAAGAATCTCTGATCGCCTGGATGGCCTTATTGGCCGTAATTTCAAATCTCTTCGTCGTCAAGCAAACAGAACTTTTTGCACTACAAGTGACGTGTGCCGATGTCTATGCGGTGGGGGCTTTTTTAACCCTGAATTTGATTCAAGAATATTATGGTAAGGAGTGTGCCACTAGGACTTGCATCATCGCGCTTGGAGCGCAAGTGGCATTGCTCTTTCTTTCTCAGTTGCATATCATGTACATTCCTTCTGTCTATGATGCAACGCATGAAGCTTTTAATTTGATTTTGACTCCCTATCCGCGCATTGTGATCGCTTCTTTCGCGGTCTTTTATTTCGTTCAGCGTTTCGACATCTTGATTTTTCAACGCATGCGTGACAAACTGCCTTTTGCGTCTTTTGCCTTTCGTAGTACGATATGCCTGATTTTGTCGCAATTGCTTGATACCATTTTATTTTCAGTGTTTGGCCTTTGGGGAATTGTGCATTCCCTTTGGGATGTGATGTTAATGAGTTTTCTAATCAAGCTCATTGTCATTGCTCTGACTTCACCTTTAACCTATCTCTCTCGTTATATAGAGCCTGCCAGATGACATATTTTCGTTTCGAACTGCTCCATACCTCTAAAAAGTCCCGTGCCCGTGTTGGCAAGATCCATACGCCCCATGGGGTGATCGATACGCCAAATTTTGTGGCTGTGGGCACCAATGGGACCTTAAAAGCGCTTGATAACGATATGGTCCAAAAGATTGGCCTGCAGCTCATGTTCTGCAACACTTATCACTTGATGTTGCAGCCTGGCACAGAAGTCGTGCGCCAGGCCGGTGGGTTGCATCGCTTTATCCATCGCGACATGCCCATTATTACCGACTCTGGAGGATTTCAGGTTTTTAGCTTGGCCTATGGATCGGTAGCTAATGAACTTAAAAGCAAGGGTATAAAAAAAACTGATGGGATGGTGCTAAAAATCAGTGAAGATGGCGTGCTCTTTCGCAGCTATCGGGATGGATCGAAGATGTTGCTCACGCCTGAAACATCGATTCAAGCGCAGAAGGATTTAGGGGCAGATATCATCATCCCATTTGATGAGTTGCCTCCTTATCACATTGAGAAGAAGTTGTTGATAGAATCATTAGAAAGAACACACCGTTGGGAAGAGCGTTCTTTGAAGGAGCATCTCAAAGATCCCCAGCAACAAGCGATGTATGCTGTGGTGCATGGAGGTGTGGATGTCGAATTAAGGGCGAAAAGCTGCTCTTTTCTTTCTAAATTACCATTTGATGGATTTGCCATTGGGGGCAGTTTGGGTAAAACAAAACATGAGCTCTTTGAGCTGTTGGATCATACTGTCGTGCAATTGGATGCTTCGAAACCCAACCATTTGCTTGGCATTGGCGATTTGGAATCGATCGAGCAATCTATTCCAAAGGGTATCGATACTTTTGACAGTTCCTATCCCACCCGAGCTGCACGCCATGGTGTGGCCATCACTTCACAAGGTCCGCTCAACTTGACAAAAGGGGAGTATCGCAACCAGTTCAGGCCGATAGATGCTACTTGCAGCTGTCCTACCTGTGCCAATTTCACGTTGGCGTATATCCATCACCTTTTCAAAGCCAAAGAGATGACAGCTTTGACATTAGCTTCAGTGCACAATTTGCATCAGATGGTTGAAATCATGAAAGCTTATCGGCAGAAGATCTTGCAAGACCAAATCTAATTGCATACTGCATCGAAGACATATAATCTAAATTTCGTGCCCGTGTGCGTGCCCGTGCCCGAAAAACTAACTATACGTTATGTGCCCATACTAATGGATACGGCTCGTAGGCAAGTTCGGGCACGGGCACGGGCACGCACACGGGCACGAAATTTAGGCTATACTGAAGCCAGAATATTTGTCGGTTGGAACTTTTGCATGATGATATTAGCTAAGGCTTTGTTTTGCTCTTCCGAAAAGCCTGCTTGCTTTTGGATTTCAGCAATTTTAAGCAATATCTCCGGCATGCTTCTATTGTAGCTAAAGCAATCTGCCATATCTTTTTGCAAGTATTGAAGCGCTTCCGATTCCTTAAAAATCGCTTGCTTGCGCACTTCTTTCAGCACGTCATCCATGATGAGAGCTAGAATGCGATTTAAACGTTTCCTCAATTCTGCTTCTTTCTTGCGATCTATGTCATTGGCATATTTAAAGCGCCGCCACACCTCTTTTGATGTCGCTCCCAGCTGTGTGATCGTATTGTCATACCCTCTGTGGGCATTTTCGATGTCGTACAGCAGCGCACCAGCTTGCCAGTTCATCAAAAGTTCTATGCCAAAACCAACGATCATCAAACTCAGCTTGGTGGCAAATTCCACGCTCCAGGCAGCAAAAAAGCCTGAGATAATGCCGTGTGTCGCAGAAGTTGTTACGAAAGTACTTGTCACAGCCAACTTTAACGAGTTTGCTAAGGCAAAGTTTAGGGCAGTTTTGGCGGGCAATACAAGTCCAATATCTTTGACCCATTCTGCGGCAACTTCCCCTGCGCGCAATTTACCGATGTCTGACATGCTGCCAGCCTCGTTAGCAGGCATGAGCAGGTAATCATCTAAGCGGTTCATTAGATCGCGTGAAATAATGTCTTGGACGGCTTTGCCGTGTCCATTTTGCAAATTGAAGACATCGATGCCATTTAAGAGCTTTTTTCCCGTGATTTGTGCTGCTAGTCCTGTGGTGGATAGGCCTTCTTTGAGGGTGAGGGCGGTTTGTTTACTACGGGCCACTTGATATTGCATGGCTTGATTGTCAGGTTTCACTTCTATTAGGCGTTGTTGCATTTTTTGAGCGACTAGTGCAATGGTTGGTACATCATTGGATTGGGCTGCGAGGTGCAGGAGGGTTTCGCCATTCCTATTTTGCCATTCCAACACATCGTCAGGGAAATCTATCGTCTCAAGGACATTTTTCATGCCAAGCTTTGCTGCCATCATGATCAGCGGCTTTTTATGCACAT
Source organism: Chlamydiota bacterium (assembly GCA_013286645.1). Classification (GTDB taxonomy): domain Bacteria; phylum Chlamydiota; class Chlamydiia; order Chlamydiales; family Parachlamydiaceae; genus JABDFJ01. The sequence continues at coordinate 7,733 of JABDFJ010000016.1, forward strand.
ACACAATGTTCTCTGAAGAGTTGTAGATAGGGGAGTTTAATTCCTTAACCTTATTCTTCACCCATTCAATGCCGCCATATTGTATTTGGGCGTCCATCATTTTTTCTATGAGGTCTGGCACATCACAGCGTTCAAAAAGCATATCCATGATGTGATCTCGATAGTCATGAGGGAAATAGCGCATTTCATTGACAGCTTTGATGAATGTGGCAGAAGGCTTCCAGCTATCGGGGAGGCTGTACATTAGGGACAGCATAGCCTCAGCATCGCGGCGTTTGACAGCTTGGTTGAGTGTCTTAATGACAGCTTTTCGGTTGTTGCTATGGATAACGTCGATGACTTTCTTTTGGAATAGCTCTCGTTTTGTCTCTGCTTTTACAATGAATGGTGAGGTTTGCTTTTGGCGCTTAGCTTCATACTGGCTTAAGTTCAGTTGTATGCCGTAGCATAGTTTTGAGATGCTGGTAGCAAGTTTTTGTATTGCGAGCGAGGCTCCAATGCCAGCACCCATGCCTCCATAGGCAGGAGCATTGACTGCGATGGCACGTGTGACAACATCGAAGTTGGGAGGGAAGATAATGCTGGCCGTTGAGGCAGCAGCTCCGAAGGCTTTGCCAACAATTTCAGAGGTGATCCTGAGGATGGAAGAGACATTCAGCTGAGTTTTTTTGAGGTAGAAAGCCATACTGCTAAACGATCCCATTTTATTGCCGTCGAGGTTGTATAGCGCGTCTAGTTGATGTGCCATCTTTAATTCGATGCTATGGGCGGGGATGTCTCCTGCTTGGTCTTTGACCATAAAGGCATTTTTAATACCTAATTGATTTTCTGTGCAGAGGGCCACGAGCTGGATGAGTTTGGCATTGTTGCCTTTAGCGGCATAATGTAAGAGCGTTTTCGTTTGTAAGTTTTTCCCCTGCAATAGATCGAGCGGTAGTTTCGGCAGATGTTTGTTATCATCAAGATTCAGTTTTTCCAGCTCAAAGCCAAAAGCTTGAGTGAGGAGGGCAGAGTCGCCCATGCGGACGGCCAAAGCACGGCAGCTATCGTACTTCATTTCCAAAGTACGTATATAGCTTGCAAGGGCTAGTTTATCAGGATTCTTTGGTGCTCGCTCGTTATGCAGCAGTTTCTTCAAGGCTTCTGATTGATCTTGCAAGTCGTTTTCTATGATTTTAAGTGATTCTCTTCTGAAAGGATCGGTCTTCAATTGGAAGATTTCCTCTTTGCATTTGGCTAGGTCTTGTCCAATAAGCTCTTTGGCGAAGGTATGGCGTCCAGAATTAACCAGGTAGTCGATAATTCTTTCACGGCCATTGGCGTCTGGCGCGGTATGGAAGAGATTCGTTAAGATTTCTCGTTTATCGGCTTCGCTGGCATAAGAGATGTCGCTAAAGGCTTGCAAGAGATCGTCGGTGACTTCAGCGTACAAACCATTTTTGATGATGAAATTGGTGTCAGCGAATTTCTGATGCACTAATGAAGATTTCAGCAGGTTGTTATAGTGTAATTTTTTATTCTTTTTGCCGCGAAAGAGGTTTTTTAGTGCTTCGAAGGCAGCCTCAAGAAGGGTATTTTTTTTCACTAACAGGGGCTTTAACTTAGCAAGGAGTTCCGGTTGCTTTTGGTACTGTCGATATAAGGCCGTAAATGAAGGCGCATCGGGATCTTTAGATTTCAATGCTTGACGGAGTGCTCTATTGGCTTGTAGCACTTCACTCGCCATGCCTTCGATGCGCCTTGTCAAGGCTAAAGCCTCTTGATTGATCGTTAGCAGGTGGTGTTGGATGTATCTGGCCCCTTTGATCAAACCAAAAAGTGCCGCCGCAGCTACAGCGCCAATTTTACTGATTCCACTGCGCCAGCCGCGCGGTTCTTTGTCTTTGGTCCCTGCGATTAAGGAAATCGTGGCTAAAAGATCGATCACCTTTTGATTGAGTTGCTCCACATGCGGGGAGTGATGATGGCTGCTGGCTTCGCCTAGGGCATCGGCGACATCTGCTTGCGCTTTGGCTAGGTGAAATTTCAAGGTATTCAACAACTCGTTTTTATTTAGCAGCTTATCGTCGAGAAAGACTTTAGTTGTGAAGGTATATTGCTGTCCTTTTTTGTCGCTCGAGACGAAGACTTTGGCCTCTTTGCTTAAGATTTTTTCTAATTTATAGAGGAATTCATAGCTGTGGATGTCGGTGGTTTCTATACTAATGCCAGCTTCAGACGAGAGAGGGTCTTCACTTGTTTCTTCGGGTGTACTAAATATCTTGGTGTAAAATAAAGCTTCGCGCGCGAGCTTGACCTGTTCTGCCGAGAGATCTTTAGAGGGAGAAAAAGCTTTTTCTTCGAGGGCAAGGAGGAGTGCCGCGCGTGTCTTTAATTCAGTGTTACCATAGCTGATTTTGATCCCGTAGGTCTTTTCTTCCCTGCTGGTTAAAGAGGTGTGGAGCTGCGCTTGGTGGGAGCCGCCGAAGGCTTTTTCCAAGGTTCGCCTATGGAGCGCTGCGTCCGGATCCTTGCGGAATTGGATGTAATCAGTCATAGGACTTTTTGTTTGTTTTTGTGTGTTAAAAATTTATTAACTATTATACATTATTTACTGTATAAAATAAAGAGAGTATTTTAATAAATTAAGTTGGCTGGAAAAATGGACTGAATGGACTGAATGGACTGAATGGACTGCATGGACTGCATGGACTGCATGGACTGCATGGACTGCATGGACTAAAAGTGGACAAAAAAAATTGTCCATGTAGTCCATGTAGTCCATTTTCGATTTGTTGATTGTTAAATTTGTGTTAATTATGGTAAGTTTATTGTTTTTAATTTAATTAATAACACAACATTGTGGTTTTATTATGTCGTTAACAACTGCCGACTCGGCGTTATCAAGCCCAAGGCTACAATCCTTATCCCTAACCCCGAGCCCTCCCTCCCAGCATCCATGCAAAGCACGGCTCATCACATTCATGGAGCAAATCAGCGCATTGAATGGGGGAAAGCTTACTTCTGAACTTCTAAGGCATAGCCAACTTGCCATTGATGAAATCGATCAAAAATCAGAAGGGAAGCGATACGAAGCTTGGGAATGCATTTTCTTTGGTTTCTGTCTTTGTTTTAAGGATGCGTTACATCAAATACCTAAGGTGTCTGAGTCCCAGGTTGAAGTTTTCCATGCGGTGGCCAAAATATGTGAGCAGTTTGTTGAAGATTACAATGGCTTGTATAATAATAGCAAAGAGCTTTACGAAAAATTGGACCAACGAGAAAAAAACTATCTAGGCCAATTTATATTGCAACATACCGCCTTGCTTCAGGGGATCAAACAATTTCGCATCATCAGCTCCCTTTCGCCGCATTTGCAGGCGCGTATTACCCGCATCATTGCAAGGAATTTCGCCAATCCTGTGGATGAATCTAGGGATGAAAGTCTATTTAATTGGGACCCCAATGCAAAAGGTGCTGGTCGTGCAAGGGAATATAACGAGCAGCTTACACAGCTTTTTGGATCTCGCTTTACCAATCTAGCCTTTTTGGGCAGCGGGGCTAGTAGGAAAACCTATCTAGCCTATGAAGAGGCGACAAAAAAAGTCGTGGCCATAGCCATAGGTAAATTTTCCTCAAAATTCCTCTATAATCCTGCTGAGAAGGAGCTTTTGCAAGAACTGTCTGGCAAGCCAGGAATCATCGAAACGTATGAAGTTAAAGAGCTAGAAATAATTGAGCATCATGAGCGTAAGGTTCTTCAAGGGATCGTCCAAGAATTCATGGATGGAGAATGTGGGGAAATGCTTGTACACCCGCTCTTGAAGGAACCTCCAGCCATTGAACTCACGGCAGCTGACTTGCAAAAAATCACTTTTGACGTGTTTGCGGCATTAGAGACGCTAGAACAACATCAGGTGGTGCATAGAGACGTGCGGCGCGAAAATTTCCTATACCGCCTGGATGAAAATGGACCTATAGTCAAACTGATAGATTTTGGATTAGGACAGCATATCACAGACAAAATTGAGCCATTGCTTTGGATTGTTGACTGCCTCGATAAAGCTCCCGAAGAATTCAAGGAACATGCTGACAATAAGTTTTTTACTAGTAAGCTCGATGTGTATTCAGCGGGGTTTATGCTCTATCAACTTCATTGGAAGCAAATATGGGAAATGTTAGATCCTCAAACCAGAGAAGCAGACGGCCAACGTTTAAAGCGTCTTTTGGAAACATATGAAAAGAAGCATATTTATACCCTTAGAAATCACCCTGAGTGGTTTCCCAATAAACCTCTTCCGGAAAATACCAAAGGAACGATGGCGGAAGTCATTTGGCATATGCTTCAAAAGCAACCTAGTAAACGATATTCCGTCCAACAGGCACTTGACGCAGCTAAAAAAGTGTATAGCCAGCAGCTTTGATCTTGGCGTTGGACACAATTTTATTGCTGGCATGGATGTTTTTTTTGGAGGGATCCCAGGTAAAAAGGGGCAGATTTTCTTGCGCACAGATTAGCGCATACAACTCACGGCGGGGGATATGCAGATCGCTACATAGATTGAAGATCCCTGATAGCCGCTGTTTCAAAGCAAAGTCACAAGCTCCGACGATGTCGTCCAAATGCGTGAGATTGGTGATGCTATCACCAGTGCCAGGCAGGCTTTGACCTTGCATTTTTTTAAGGCGGTCGGCGATCTGCCGTCCCGGACCATGGATTTCCCCTAAGCGCAAGATACACACTGAACATGAGGGATTGCTGAGCTTGAACAAGTGCTCTTCGGCCGCAATGAGATATTGATTGGGAGTGTGGGTGGCTATGAGTGGGGTGGTCTCATCTACCATAGCTCCTTGGTGTTCACCATAGACGGATGTGCTGCTCGTGTAGATGATATGCTTAAGTTGAGGGTCGTGGGGGAGGACAGCAGTTAATGCCTTGGCAGTACCTAAGTAGGTCTCCTCATAAGCGGCTTGAGAGTCCGCGGCTTGGCAGAGGATTAAGGCCTCTTGGTCTTTCAGAAATTGGATTAATCCTGTTATATCGGCCCCGTGCAGGACTTGGACCCTATCAGCGCTTTGAGCTAAAGCAGCTGCTTTGGCAGGCGAGCGCGTGGAAAGTGTGATTGTATGTCCGGCGTGCTTCCAGTGGTTTGCTAAGGCTGTACCGACGTAGCCACTGCCGAGGATGGCGATCTTCATGCGGGTTGCAGGAAGCCGAGCTTTTGCAGGCTCATTTTTAGTTCATTATTTTCGGCTTTGTCAAACGCTCCGCTGCCCGCAAGCCAGGTGACATAGTCTTGGGGTAAGCTCTTAAGAGGTTTTCCTTGATGTTTACCAAATGGCATATGATGCAATTCGCGTGGCTTATTGAGAAGTGCATAGACTTGATCGATAGATAAATCATCCGTCATATAACTAAAGACTTTGTGTAGGACGATAACGTCATCGAGGGCACGGTGGGCGTTATTGGCGTCGATGCCATAAATTTCGCGTAAGAATTGTAGCGTGTGTCTGGGTAAATCGTTGCGGTAGCGCCGTGCCCATTTCAAGCTATCGAGAAATTTCCAGGAGGGCAGCGTGTGTCCGGCTCGTCCGAATTCCGCTTTAAGGAAGTGGTAGTCGAAGCCATCGTTATTGTGGGCGATGAGGACCACATCCCCTTCACAAAAGGTCATGAAGTCCTGAGCCACAGCAGAGAATGAGGGGGCGTTGGCGACCATTTCGTTGGAGATATTGTGAATGGCTGTAGCTTCGGGTGGGATGGGGGAACCAGGATTAATGAGTTGTTCAAAAGTACGATCGAGTGTGGGGTCGTAGGCGGCGATTTCAATGATGCGATCTTTTTCAGCCCGCACACCAGTGGTTTCGGTATCGTAGAAGATAGGTCTTAAAGGCATTTTAGTGCGCCCTAATTTTTAATTAAGATTGAGGGGTGGATTGATTTTCTTTGGCTTTTTTTAGGACCTCAGCAAAGGTTATTGCGCCTTGCGCCACAGCTGTAATGACTGGGGCAAATGTCTTACAAACTAACTCGGTGGCGTTAATGTAGGCATCCATCAGGGAAGGATCTATTTGTTTGTCTTTGGTCGGTAGCATGCTGCGGTAAAAGACCACAGAGGCTGCTTCGTCCATGCCAAAACCTGGCAGATCGACTTCTTTATTAAGGAGGTGTAGCAAGCGAGCCGTGTCGCTGGCTGTTGCGTTGCTGATGTTGCAAGGAATGAATGCTAACAGTTGTAACAATTCCCCACCATCGAAGATGCGAATGAAAAGCGGGAACTCGACCTCCTCGATTTTCAAAAGGATACACAGTTGATTAGTTTCTTTTTGCAAAGAAACTTCAACCCCTTTTTCTTGTAAATGAGAGCGGATAGCATCGATTTCAAGCGTTAGCATGGAGACCTTTAATAGATGTTTTAGTAGCCGATGCTTGGCATGGCTGGATTTTTGTTATTGCTTTCTCGAGTGTAGTCTGGGTTGTTCGTTGAGGGAATAAGGCTGAAGTCTTCTGATGTAGGCATATGATAACAGGCTGTGGCACAGACTAAGAGGAGTAGGCTAAAAAGAGGAAGGGTGAATTTCGACATAGGATTTAGATCTCGTTTTAAAAGTGTATAGTGCGCTTCATTGTAGGTCGAAATGGATTATTTCTCAAGTGTCAAAACACAACAGCAGTACAGCAGTTCCCGCTAAAAAAACCCGTGCCCTTGCCCTTGCCCGAAAATATGGGACTTTACGAAAAAAATGTTGCTAAAGTGATTGTTTTTCCTTGAGAAAGTTTATTTGCGGGAACCACTGACACAACAATGAACCTCTTGCTTGTCTTTGGCTTATATGATAAGTTACTTTATCGAAGATCCATTTATATCGAAGTTTTTCCCTTATGCGCTTATCACGGAACGAAATTGAGGCGATTAAGTCAAGCATTGGTCGTTTTGATCCCAAAGCTACCATCTATCTTTTTGGTTCACGTGCCGATGCTAAAAAGAAAGGGGGGGATATTGATTTGCTGATCCTATCCAATGTTTTAACAGAGCGCGATAAGCTCAAAATTGAAATGGCTATTTTTGAGAAGATTGAGGAACAAAAAATTGATTTATTGATCGCAAAAGATGACTCACAACCTTTTGTGCGGATCGCATTAAAAACGGGGATCAAAATATGACCGACATTACAGACGAATTGCTCAAACTTCTTATTCAAGAGCTTAGTTTGTTACATAGGGCGACCGAGGTACTAGCAAAATCACATGCGATCTGCGATAAAATTGGCATTAAAGAGCACTATTCTTTTGAAGAACTCACAGAATTTGAAGCTTTATCAAGCCGTTTTGCAAGGCTAGTAGATCTTCTAATTCAAAAGATTTTCCGCTTAATCGATGAACTAAATTTAGCCCCTGAGGGGACAATTAGAGATTCTGTAAATCGAGCTGAAAAAAATCGACTCATCGAAAATGCCGAATCTCTTGTAGAAATGCGCCGCTTACGCAATCAAGTGGCCCATGAGTATGTGGCTGAAAAGTTATCCCACATTTTCGAAAAAATTGTCACACTCACTCCGCTCCTGCTCGATTGCATTGGCAAGACCGAAAAGTATTGCTTCGCTAAATTTCCAATTAAAAAATAAAGGTTCATCCGGTTTGATAGACCTTAGCTCAAGGGAGCGGGCTCATTCCCCGGTAGGGGAAAAAGAGATTAGCCCCGGGTGTGCGATAGCGAAGCCCGGGGTTCTTAGGGAAAAGATATAGCCCCGGCAGGGGCGTAAGAAAGTGTTGTGTTATGAGTTTTCTTGCGCCCCTACCGGGGCTGGTATTTTTTTTTAAACACCCCGGGTTCCGCTAAACGCTACACCCCGGGGCTAATCTCTTTTTCCCCTACCGGGGAATGAGCAACGCACCTTTGGGTTAAGTCCTGCAAAACCGGATGAACTAAAATAAACCTCATGCGCAATCAAGCAGCTATGGGTGTGATATCTCTTCCAATGCCAGCAAAGAACGTGGTCACTTCAGACATTGTGGGTCTCTTACTTGAGTCTGATTGCATCATCTCTTTAAGTTTTTTCACTAAGCGATCGATCTTGGGGGTATTTTGGGGTGATTTGAGTTCAAATCTATCGCCTAATGCATCGATATACCTAAACACTGCGACCTGAGCCTTTCCTAGCTCTGAGGCAGGTGTAGGCGTGCGTTTGGTTCTTTGCTCGAAATGGCGTAGATAGGTGTCATTTTGAGGGCAATCGGCACTTTCACACAGATATTTTTCAAAGCCCCTTCTTTCAGTGCTAAGCATAGCTTTGGCGTAAAGACTTTTATTTGTGGGCTGGCGCAACATCGTTTCATTTGTTTTCAGCACCCATTCTTCCAAAATCCGTATCATCACGGCTCCTCCGCAAAAGGTTTCACCGCGCATGCTAATTCTGGTTTCAGGAGGGGAGTATCTTGGATTGCCAGAATATTTAGCATGTTGATCTGGTTGGATTTTTTGGGTCTTTCCGAAATCTGAAATTTTCACTTTGATTTTGCCATTTTTATCTTTGTAAATTAGGATATTTTCGGGCTTCAAATCGGCATGCACAAAACCCGCGCGATGCAAATCGCTTAGTCCTTTCGCAAGCTGTGCGCAGATATCAAGCACTTCCTCCATAGGGCGATTAGCAAAGTCTGGACTGCGGATGAAGTCTTCTAGATCTCCAGAGGCTAGATCCATTTTGAGTGTGAATTTTCCTTCGATGATTTCATGGGGAGCGGCTTCGCGTATATCTAGCTGGATATTATCGCCGCTTAGGCACATCCGATCAATATCTGACTGATGCGCTGCATCTCTGAATATGTTGATTAAGGCTTGTGCATCTCTTTCTGTCACCACACCGAGCTTTCCTGGACTTTGATGCAGATCGCCATTCAGTGTTTGCAATAGTTCTTTTGCGTCTATGGCATCATCCGTATTCCTTAAGAAAGCCGCAAAGTCTTGCATGGTTCCGAAATGTTGAAGTATATGGTTGGTGACGACAATCATGTCGTTGGTATTTGAAAATTTACCGCTCTTGGTGAGCAATTCATGTAGGTCGAGCGTGAATAAGGTGCTTTTGATTTGGTTGACTGTATTTAATTCCTCGCGCAGCTCTGCGGTGTCTGATGGTTTTAATGGCGTGGCAAAGGCGGTTAATTTATCTCTCCATACTTTCTTGACCTTTCCCTCGGTTAATGGTCTTGGAGGGGTGGTTGGGGTGCTAATTTCTTCAAATTTTTTGCTAGCCTGGGCATGTAGTTTTACATCGGTCTTGTTTTTGGCGCCGACTGTAAAAGTTTCATGTTTAGCACTCTCACTGGACTCAATCACTTGGTGCTGCTCTTGGACTTTAGCTGTCTCTTCGCCATCAGCTGGCTTGCCTGCTTCTAATGCGGTGCGTGATTCGGCGCAAGTGCCTTTGATGAGCGTGACAGTTTGCACAGAGTTGGCAAACGCTGTTTCTGTGTTAACAGTGACTTTAGTCAAAGGTTCCGAGTTTGTACGAGGACGGGCTTGTTGGACTTCCTTGAGGCAGGTGTTAGTATTTAGTGCTATATGAGGCAGGGAAGTGGCGCGGTTAAACGCGGGTTTGTGGATTTGAAGGGGGTGGATGTCGGTCTTTTCGAATTTGAGGTTGGTGATCAACTCTGGAATATTGACCTTTCCATCTTTGACATAGAGTTCTTTGGAGCGTGTTGGTTTTGCAGCTTCGGGGTTGATTAACTTGGAGGGAAAGTTGCTGTTTTCATTGACTTGACTATCAAATTCTAGAGGCATAATTAACCTTATAAATCTTTTTATGCCGCCGCTACAGTGCCTTTTGCTGCTCGGCTATGTGCACTCAAAGTTTTTGAGACACTTGCCATGTCTGGTCTATTGCTACCTGTAGATTGCAGCATGGCTTTGAGCAGTTGTTTTAACATCTTTGTCTGCTCTTCAGCGCGGGTGGTTTGAGTTTCAACTTTAAGTAATAATCTCATAGCTAAGGCATCGATATATTTGTGTGCGGCCACTTCAGCTGTTGCCATGCGGTGCGAAGATGTCGGATTGGCTAACACCCTCTGCTCAAAGGCTCTGAGCAAGGTATCTTTTTGCGGGCAGTCCGCATTTTTACAGAGATATTCTTCAAACCCTCTGCGCTTATTCGTTAGTGTGAGCTCGGCATAACGGCTGATATTTTCAGGCTGCAGCATCATGGTTTCATTGCCTTGCAAGCCCCCCCATTCTTCCAATAACCGGGTCATAATAGCTCCTCCGCTGAATACTTCCCCTTGAGTGCTGATGCGCCCTTCTGGCGGTGCATACCTTGGGTTGCCAGTGTGTTTGGCATTTTCTCCAGGAGGGACTACTTTTTTCTTGCCCCAGTCAGCAATTTTGAGCTTGATATTTCCTTTGGCATCGATATAGAAGAGGATGTTTTCCGGTTTAAGATCACCGTGCACTATGCCTATGCGGTGTAAATCCTTTAGGCCATTAGCAATCTGAGCACACAAATCGAGGACTTTAGCAAAGGGCATTTGAGTAAATTCTGGCTTACGCATTAGATCTTCTAAGTTGTTCGCAAATTCGGGCCTGCGCATCAGTTGTTCCACTGATAAGTTCTTTAATTCAGGTTTTTTTTTCAGTTCTTCTATGTTTCCAGCTAAACCCATTTTCAATGTGAACTTGCCTCCGATGCTTTCGTGTGGAGCGGCCTCTTCGATGTCGAGCTGGAGATTTTCGCCACTGCGGCACATCCGTTCTACCTCTTGCTGATGTTCTGGGGCAGTTAACAGGGTGATGAGGGTTTGTGCATCTTCGGTGGTGACTACATTTGCTGGATTGGAGCTTGGAGGAGGATTTGCATTGAGCGCTTCAGCTAAAGTCGCTGCGTCGATAGGGTTTTTTTTATTGGAAAGTATATCTACAAGTTGCTGCATCGTGTTAAAATTGGCTGTTACCCGCTGTGTTAAATTCGCGACTTGGGGGGCGGTGAATTTATTGATTTTTCCTAGCAATGCGGTAAGGTCGAGTGTTAATAATTTGGTGTTGATTTCCTTTGTCGCCAGGTAATCCTCACGTACCTCTGCTTCTTTAGAGGCCTTGATCGGTGTGGCAAAGGCATATAGCCCATCTGTAGAGAGCTGTTTGGCTTTCCCTTTGGCAAATGACCAGAGGTGTTTGACGGCTTCTTTAGCAGCACTTGGAAGCTTGGTAATTGCGGTCAATGTATTGGTGGCACGGTCCATTAATTTCTGGTCGATTGTTTTGTGGGCACCTACAGCCACGCATGAGGTGGTGTGGCCGCTCCCTTCGAGTGTGGCTTTGGCTGCAGGAGAGATATCTGCTTGGTTTACCTCTGGGGATGTGGACTGCTTCGTTTCTGCGGATTTAGATAAGAGGCTAGAAAATTTGCCTTTGATTACAGAGATACAACGCTGAAAAAAACTAGGTGTGCTACTCTCAGGTTTCACAGCGACTTTTGTCAGGGGCTCAGATTCACTTCTGGGGCGTGCGTCTAAAGCATCTTGGATGCACGCTTGCTTATTGAGTGTTAATGTAGGTTCAGAATAGGCCCGTCTCATAGGATGTTGCGGAATGATCGTGTCAGGATGTAGTGGGTGCTCATCGGTGCGTGCGAATTTTAGGTAAGAAATGAGCTTAGAGTGATCTATTTTTCCCTGATGAGTGATGAGAGCTTCCTTCGGTGATGCGGGTGTTTCTTTATCTTGTTGGGTTGATTGAGTATCTACTCTTAAATCAGAGGATGAATTATTTATTGGCATCATGGCTTTAATTGGTAGTATTTTAGTTTTTTTTATTGTTTATTAAACTAATCTTCGTATGTTAATAATTATAATATATTTAAGATTTAATTATTAAGTTATTGTTGTTTTTCCGCGTGCGGTTTGATTGAAAGATGAGAGATGCAAAAATGATGCCAATGGGAACTCTGATGGCGATTAGGTTGAAGAGGCTGATCCACGCATATTTCAGTGTAGATACCGCACTATTTGAACGCGAAGGTCGCGAAGCAAGCGAAGACAACGCGAAGAAAGTTTTCTGCCGGAAATCTTGTTGATTTTAAATAAGAAAGAAATTGAGTTTCATGAATTTATAAAAGCATTTCCACAGAAACAAATCTTCGCGTTGACTTCGCTTGCTTCGGTGCGCCTTTGCGTTCAAATAGTGGGGTTGGGTGTTTAGGCGTGGAGCCATAGACGGTTGGCTTCGACATAGGCCAGATAGTGCTGTTCGGCCGCGCGCATGGCCTGTTGATCGGCTTCATCAATGTCGTCATAGCCCAGAAGGTGCAAAAGGCCGTGGATGACGTACAGCGTAGCTTCGTGATAGACATTGCCACCATGTTCGTTAACATAGTTTTGGGCTGTGGCGGGGCAGACGAACACATCCCCCATCACGCGGTATCCTTCTTCTTCGTCGTCATCCATGGGGAAAGTGATGCAATCGGTGGTGGTAGGGTCGTCGAAATAATCGCCATGGAGCTGGCAGATGGTGGCTGTATCGACAAAATGGATGGAGACTTCATCGTATTTGACGGCGGCGTGGTGAATGAAACCTGCGACCAAAGCTTGTACGGAAGTTGTGGAGATGGGTAGATCTTGTTGATTCTGAGTGACTTGGATATCAATTGTCATGGGCTGGTGGCTTATGGGAAATAATCCAACAAGCTCGTGCTACGCGAAGTAATACGAGCTTGTCGATGTATAAGATGGAAGGCTTAGGCGATGATTGGTGTTTTTGGCAGACCAGTCACGCGGGTGCATTTTTCTGCGTCCCAGCGTCCCAATTTCTTGAGGACGTCAACGCGTTCGAAGCGCTTGAGGACGTTGCGTTTTTTGGCACCTTTATTTGCTTTGCCGAAGCTAGAGTGTCTAGACATATGTCGTAACCTTTTACAATTTCAGTTAATGACGAAAAGTTTGTAATTATTTAATTTTTGGAATGAAGGCCAAAGCAGCAAGTTCGCCTTGGAGCGCATTGCCGTGTCCTTTAAAGCCATGAGGTAAATTATCGCGCAATGCTCCAGTTTTGGGAGAGGGGGCGCGGTGTTTGCGCGGTGAGCGCTGTCTTCTTTCTGCTTGTTTTGCGATACGTACCATAGCTAATTTACTCCTAAAATACTTTGAAAAATACTATACCCGCACATCCGTAATTGTTGCAAGTGTTTTGTTGTCTAAACTGCATATTCCCCACAGCACCCCTGCCCGCGCCCCTGCCCGCGCCCGTGCCCGTGCCCGAATTCCTAGTTGCCGACTTTTTTAACACAGAGTGGTTTACAGGCGCTAATCTAATGAACCTAAGTTATACCGAATGTGACTCGAAATCTGTATTCTAAGGCCTATGCGGCGCGTCAGCTCGCTTTGCAAGCAGCGCAACCACCTCCTCCAGCTAACACCTAGCGCAGAGCTTCTGCGTAGGTGTTTACACGGTTGAGCCACCCTTTGAGCCACTTTTCTTCATGCCTTTCGGGAGGAGCATTTTGCACGCGCTGCGTCAGCGTTTGTTTGGCCGAGGCAACAAAATCAACCACCACATCTTTAGATTGCGGAGGGATGCCCTGCAGCACTTGCAGCAAGCCCCAGCCTTGCCCTTTATAGCTTTCTTGGGCCGAGATGCCTAGTCCTTTGAAGTTGAGGTAATCGATGAGGGCATAGAGACCGCGCGAATCATCGAGCAAGCGGTTAAAGATAACCGTCACATTGATTTTTTCTTCCGTGGGTAATGTGGCAACCATTTGGGGCAAGGCTTTTTCGAGACGTTTGGCGATGAAGATCGCTTGGAGATTTTTGGTTTCGAAAAGAAATTGGCGCAGCTCGATCATTTTTGGACTTTGGATGTTTTGGTAGAACTCCTCTCGTGATTTCCATGGGCAGGTGGGGGTATTTCTTAACCATGAGGGTACGGCGGCCCCTTCATTTTGAAGAAAAATCACCAGTTCGGGGAAGGTTTCTTGGAAGGGTTCGGCGCTTTTGGTGGAGTACCAAATGAAGTGGCCGATGCCCAGTGAGGCAAAATTTTCCCCTTTGTTCCAAGTGGTTAGGCCTTCAAAAGAGCCGGCACATTCATTTTTCCATATTTTCTCAGCAACTTGATTCGCGGCTTGTTTGGAGATGCTTAAGGCTTGCGCCTCCTGCGCGAAGAACGACATTGTAAGTAGCAGTAGTTTAAAGTAATAGTTTTTCACAAGCTTTAGGGGGATTGGTTGGTTAGTAGAGAGTAAGCAGCCTTCAAAGAAGGAGCTGTGGGGCTATATGTCGTGATCATGCAATCGACTTCAGCAAAGAGTTCGGCATCGAGGGGGTCGCGACAGACCACCAGGGCCGTTGGCTTTTTCATGGCAATTAAGGCCTTAATGAGAGCTATTTGCCGGGGGGATTTCCAGGCGTTATAGCAGAAAATGATTAGTGCTTCGTGCTTCATGGCTAACACCTGGGCTTGCTGGATTTCAGTTTCCGTGGGCGCCAAGAAGTCAAAAAAGTGCACAGGCCTATCAGGCGAGAGGTTTGGCAGCAGATCGGCTTTAATCACTGTTGGAGCAAAAATAGCGCTTTGCTTTTGCTGTAAGGTGTCAAATTGACCATTTTTGGTCATTCTCAAGGCTCTAGTGGCGATAGTGCTGGCCAGCGCTTGTTGGGCTTCCGTGTTGATGTCATCTAACCCTGTTGAGGACTCTATTGTGGGTCGCTGCTCTTTTGTTAGATAGCGTTGTTTGAGGGTTAAAACGCGCGTCACTGCTTGATTCAGGCGTTCAGGCGTGAGGCGTCCGCTTTTGACCGCTTCGACCAGAGCTTGATGCACCTTTTGCACATCCGCGACAGATAACTCCAAATGTTTATGCGAACCAACCAAGTGCTTGCCACCAAGCAGCAAAATATCGCAGCCGGCACTCAGAGCTTGGATGGCTGCTTCTTCAATGCTAGTACACTGGTTGAGTAGGCCATCCATGACGAGAGAGTCGGTGATGACCACCCCTGCGAAGTCCATTTCATCTCTCAGGATATTGATGGTTCGTTTTGACAGCGTCGAGCAATGCTCTGGATCTAAGGCAGGCACAAGCAGATGAGCCGTCATAATGGTGTCGGCATAAGGAGCGAGGAGGGCAAAGGGAAAAAAATCGCTATTTGCTAGTTCTTTTCTGGATTTGTTAACCACTGGCAGAGCTTCATGAGAGTCGACAGTGACGTCACCGTGTCCGGGAAAATGTTTAAGGCAGGCGATGATGCCCGCTTGCTTAAAGCCTAGCAAGGCTTGTTTGCCAAATTGGACAACAGTATCAGGCGTTTCCCCATAGGCACGCACTCCAATGACAGGATTGTGTGGGTTGGAGTTGATATCGATCACGGGGGCCAGAGTCATATTGATCCCCACAGCCTGTAGCTCCGTGCCCATAACAAGCGCACTCTGGTATGCTAGCGAGGGGTCATTGGTCATACCGAGAGCCTTATTGCCAGGAAAAACAGTGAAGCCTGGCTGTAAGCGGGCTATCACGCCCCCTTCTTGATCAGTTGCGATGAGTAAAGGAATGGAGGAGCGATTGTGGCTAGCTATCTCTTGTAGGCCAGCGCTCAACGCTGCCACTTGCTGTGGCGAATGGAGGCTGTTGGACCAGTTGTAGTAGATAAATCCTCCTACATATGCCTTTTGGATGAGCATTTGGGCTTCGGCATTGGCCTCTTCTCCGTTAAAATGGACCATCAGTAATTGACCGACTTTTTCTTCTAGAGTTAATTCATCGGGCATGGTTGCAAAGGTGGTGTTACATACTAGGCATAGATAGCCGAAAACGAATAAGCGAAGGGTATTTAACATGATGGAGCCTTGAATCTGGGAAAGGGCGTCGCTTATTTTAAGGAGAGGAGGATTCCGATGCAAGAGATTATATACCACAGACGCTGGCTTAACTGTCTCTTTAGGCGTTTAAGATGTCTTGGGCACTCACCATCACTTTTTCATGATGTTCGATGACTCTAAAGTTAATTTTATCAACATCGATATCATGTAGGATGAGATGCTCGACAAAGCGTTTGATATGCTCGATTTCGCCGATTTGGTCGATATGCGTGGGAAACATGATCTTATGGATTTGAGTTCCTGTCAATTTGATGGATGCTTTTCGGGCACACGAACCTAGAAATGCACATGAGGGGTGGGCGGATGGAATTTTTCTGCTAGCCGCATATAAACGTCCTTCTTCCGTTAAGAACAATTCAGCTTTATTGATTTTCATCTGCGGTAAAGCAACTAAAAACTCTTCATAAGGCATCATAAAGGGCTGGGTCTCGAGTTCTATCTCTTGATCAGCAGAGGGATTTGTATCTAAATTTAGAAACTCCTCTAGGGAAACGGTTTGCTTTATCGTCATCTGTCCCTTTACGATACAATAACTCATCTTGATCCCTGAGAAGTCTAGACCTTGCTTATCAAGACAATGCAAAAAGTTGATCGCCTGTAGAATGGTTGGTCGGTAATGTCCCGAGATGAAAGAGATGGTGGCGAGTTGCCCGTTTTTTACCTTCATTGTGCCCGCCATAGTGACGTGTTCACCGCCAGATAAAGAGATGTGATGAACTTGATGTTTGCGCTCACGAGCCACGTAGAAGTCGCTATTCAAGGCGATATACATCCATTTGCCGTCTGCTAGGAGGCTATGTGGGGTATGCACGAAGATGGTTTTGTCATGGGCCGCTTGTTGGAGGGTGATTTTGTATGCAGCTCGTTGCTCTCTATCCAGCCACAGCATGTGATAGGAGGGGTCGTATAGGGCTGGGGTATCGCTTTGTAATCGATTTTGTTCACGCTCAAGGAAAGTCCAGAATTCGGGGTGTATGGTGCGCCATGCCTGCTGCCAAATTGTGTGCGCTGGCAGCAAAAGGCTGATATGCCGATGATAGGGGTCTTCCACTTCTAAAGCATAGCGCTCATCTAAAGCTATGTGCTCTGTGTGGGCTGCTAGAGTGACTGCTAGAGTGACTGATAGAGTGGTAAAAATGCAAAATAAACGGCGAATGAAATTCATGGTGACTTTAGATTGAAAAAGTAGGGACATTAGGGACTAAAGGGACCTTAGGGACTTTAGGGACAGGGACAATTTTAGACTACTTGTCCCTGTCCCTAAGGTCGCTTACGTCCCTGCCGTCCCTCGCTGCTTGTCTTAGTTGGCTTTATTGTAATCAGATGTGTTTTATTTGTTAAGTAGCTGTTTTTATTATAAATTATTCGGCAGTTGTTTCGTGCTCATCGTTTTCGCCGTGTTTGGTTTTGCGCAGCTTTTGTTTGTCGAGTTCTTTTTTTGTTTTACTTGTCTTTTCAGGTGCGTTAAGGCTGAAAGGTTTGGGTGTACGTTGGTAATGGATGACATGCAGATCTGGCGTTTGGTACACAAACTTGGGATAATCGTGTGAAAACATTTGGTTGGAAATAGGATCCATTGGATAACCTATAATTTAAGGAGGTCTTCTTAATAATTATTATACAATAAAATTTATTGTTTTTCAATTACTGAAAAATTTATTATTTCTTAATTAAGTTTGTGTAAAATAAAGGTCAGAGCGTGAGTATTTCATTGCTTTATGCGGGGTAATAAATTATTTTTATGCAAAGGTTTTGAGGGAACATGCCAGGTCCAGTTTATCAAGATAGCATGGCGCGTTGCGAACCTTCATCGATGTTGTACGACACCATTCGCAATCCACGTGCGCCATACATTCCTCCAGTGCAAGAAGTGGTCAAGCCGGACACCATAGAATCGACACAACAACGTGTTGATCGTGAGGTTCTTGAGCGCTTTCAGGGCAGTGGGCGTAAGTTGCCTCATGATTCGTTTGTGGCTGTGGTGCACGTAGGAAAATATGTTTTTCTAGCGATTATGCTGCCGCCCTATCTATGCATGTATGGCATTCCACGTTGGTTTCTCGTGACAGCTTTGCCACACCTCTTTCATTTTGTGAAAAACCAGTCCACATATGTAGGTCGCTTTATACAAGATCTGGCTTCGCGTTTAGTCGATTTGATGAAGGGCATGATTGAGCAAATGATCGGCGATGCCTTAAAAATGACGCAGCGGCATGCGAAAAATTTATGGGGATACCTGACAGCGCGCACGCAAGATGTAATCAATAAAATTGCGCAAGCGGCTGCCTATTGCCAAAAGCAGCTGATGGCTTTGCAGCACTCCTGCATGAGGCCTCTCACAGCGCCCTATGAAAAACTTGCGCAAGTTGCTCGAGAAGCTAGTGAATGGACAAACCATAAGCTTACACATGTTGGAAGAGTGATCGAAAGTGGGGTGCAGCAAGCTTGGCACTTGTTGGTGGCAAATGTATTATCGCCAGTCCATGGGGGACTGCAAATACCATTTTCAAAAGCTAAGGAAAGGGTGGAAGCGATATTTGCAAAGGCCGCCGTTTTGACCTCTGCGGCTTATCAGCAGATTAAGCACTGGATGGCCCCACTTGTGGCTGCTGGGTATTTCGTTGGGCAGCAAGTGCATCGACTTTGGCAGGACTACGCGCAACCTGTAGTTGCTTGGTTGCAAATTCATGCCGAGAGAGCAAAACATGTCATCGATAGCATCTGGGAAAAAGTGTCTGATGTCGTCACCAAAATCAATCAAAAGATCGGTGCGAAAGTCAATGAAATTTTCACTCCGGCTATCGATGCCACCGCGCAAATGTTTCAGGTGGTCCCTGACTTGTGCGTCCAAGCGGCTTATTGGATGTGGGGATTAGTTCCTCAGCCTGTAAAACAAAGACTGAGAAAACACTATGAAAAAATGCGTCGTAGCGGGCATGCGCTTAAGCGTTTTGGTCAAGGGGTTTCTAGTGGTTTAAGTAGTATGGTGAGTGGGGTTGCGAAAAGTATCATTGTGCCATTGCAGCGCAGATGGTATTGGTGGGGCAATTTGGTGAAATGGGCTTTGCTATGGCTGCGCCGGCAACTCATCGAATTTCCGCGCAGAGTTGAAATTGCAGTGATCAAGTTGTGGCGTGCTAGCAAGAGGATGGGTAGCAGGACAATTTTCTGTTTGCGTCTGACGTTTGCTTGGATTCGAGTTATCTTCAAGTATGGCATGGGGCTGGTAAGAGAGCTGGCCGACGAAATTGCTGGTTGGGTACTCTTTAGGAAACGGGCTTAAAGCTCTTCAATCTTTGCGCCCGCTGTTTGATAGGCGGCTAAACGTTGGCGTGCCAATTCTTCTTTTGCTGGATGTGTGCGATCGAGCAATTCGTAGATGAGATGCACCGAAGCTTCGTGCGGAGGAATTTCAGTACATAAATTGATGATGATTTGAGCTTGGTTATGATTGCTTTTTTGTGTGGAAATGGCGATCAGCTCTTTCGTTGGGCTTTTGGCTATAACGTGAGGAATGAAGCTTTCTTCAGGCATACGCCATAGCAGTTGATCGATATAGTTGGCAGCATCATCTGAAGGGGCGAGGATAAGTACATGTTCCTTCTTTGAAAAATGCTTCTCAACGATAGCACATAGGCGCTGCAACTTAGTTGCATTATCCGCTACATCTATAAAAATAACTTTCAAATCAGTGTTAGGAGACATGTTTTGAACAATCCGAGGTTTTCACTACATTGAAGGTAGGGGACATGATGCCACAAGAAATGATATATTTGAAGGCCTCTTCCACTTTCATATCTAGATAGACCACATCTTTTTGCTTGTAAAACAGCAGGAAACCAGAGGTTGGATTGGGTGTGGTCGGTACAAAAACCGAGATTAACATTTCACCCTGGTTTGGGCCAACTCCAGGGACGGCAGTATTAGTGACTAAACCGATGGCTGTAGCTCCTGTAGAAGGAAAAGGAACCAACACCACCTGCTTGAAGGAATCACCTCTAGAAGCAAATAGCGTTTTGATGATCTCATTGCAGGTGCGGTAGACGTTGCTGATGAAGGGGATTTTATTGAGAACATTCTCCCCAAATTGGATCGCATAGTTCACAAAAAACCACCGCGCTAACCAGCCTAGCCCTACTAGGGTAAAGAATAAGATCAAGATGATAATGAGTTGGCTGAAATACTTTTGGACTTGTTCTGCTTTTAAAAATAGGAAGCCATTCTCGAATAACCCATAATGTTCGAGAATTTCTTTGACAATACCAACGAAAGGTTCCGTCAAAAGATTAAAAATGAACGAAACGATAAGCACCGTTAATGTTAACGGCAGCAATATGACAAGTCCCGTAATTAAATATTTTTTCATGGTACTCCTTGCGATATCGCTTATGCTAGCTTGTTACGTGTTAAAAAGCTAGCTTCCGCTTCTCATTGAATCATAAAGGAGGTGTATGTTATTATGATATTAGGAATAGATCTGTGTCAGCAGAAGAATCTGCCTATTCCGGAGGAATTAATATGAATCAGCCAGTCCCACAAGTTGCTCAAACTACACATGTTGTGCAACCCTCAGCGGCTAATCCAACGACAGCTGCGGCAGCGGTATCAAGTAACACTAACCAATCTCAGCTATCAAGCAATACCACAGTGAGTTCGATGGCCGATCTTAAACGCAAAGCTCCACAAGTTTACCAAAAAATGATGGAAGGTATCGCTATGGATATCTGCAACCAGATGCAACATCACCAGGAGCGATTAAAAGAGATGATGGACGAAGCACGCAGAAATGCATAAAAATATTGTTGCTGAAACGCGTTCTATGCTAAATTGTGCTTGTAAATGCCCCAATTAGCTAATAAATAAAGTAAGTAACTGATGTACAGTGTGGCCTTATTTTTAGGATTTCCCATCGATCATGCCTTTGCTGAAGCACTCAAATCCATTGATTCGCAGTTGGCTAATCTCTTTATTAGAAAAAATGACGACAGCTATTTGCAAGAAGTCTCCTACAATGGCGTGCGTTATTTAGGTAAATTCGCTGGCGAAATTAATGATCCGGCAAGTCTTAAACTACTCGAAGAAAATATTTATAGTCTTCTCAAGAGAATCGTTCCCAATTACCAGTTCGAACGAGGAGCTCTCGTCCTATTTCCCGCAGCTACGCAAGGTTGAATTTTATGCTCGATGAAGATAACGAGATGTTTGTGATAAGCGAACATGAAGAAGGGGAGCGCTTAGACAAAATTTTGGCTAACCGGCTTAGTGAGGTTGGATCGCGTACTTATTTTCAATATCTGATCGATGAAGGCAAGGTGCGACTGAATGGTGCGCCCATAAAGAAACGCAGCAAGCCCAAATGTGGTGACGAAATTGAAATCGAATATGTGCTTACTCCCGAGTTGACGCTTCAGCCTGAAGATATCCCTCTTAATATCATCTATGAAGATGAGTCTATCTTGGTGATCAATAAAGACTCTGGCATGGTTGTGCATCCCGCTGCGGGACATTGGTCAGGGACGTTCGTCAATGCTTTATTGTTTCATTGCAGCAAGGAGATGGATTCTTTGCAAAAAGTGGGCGCTTCAGCATTGCGTCCTGGCATTGTACATCGTCTTGATAAAGATACTTCAGGTCTACTACTAGCTGCTAAGACCATGCAAGCACAGCAGCGCTTGGTAGAGATGTTTTCAGGGCGTAGAGTCTACAAGGAATACCTTGCAATATGTGTCGGTAATGCAGGTACAGGCACCATTGATGCCCCTATTGGTCGGCATCCTATCAAGCGCAAACAGATGGCGGTGGTGGAAGGGGGGCGTTCTGCACTCACACATTATCGAGGATTAGCCTTTGATGGTAAAATTAGCTTGGTGAGCATCGATTTAGCAACTGGACGCACACATCAAATTCGGGTGCATATGAAGCATCATGGCACGCCTATATTGGGCGATGCGTTATATGGTGTGGCATCATTCAACACAAAATATGGAGCCGAGCGCCAGATGTTGCATGCCTATCAACTGCGTTTTGAACACCCTATAACTGGTCAAGCCATGGAGTTTAAAGCAGATATCCCTATGGATATGCGTCGGCAATTGAAGCCTTTAGAAGGGAAGTATAAACTGTAATTTTTTATGAGCATTGACGACAGATATTT
The DNA here is from genome assembly GCA_013286645.1 of Chlamydiota bacterium. GTDB lineage: Bacteria > Chlamydiota > Chlamydiia > Chlamydiales > Parachlamydiaceae > JABDFJ01. The sequence continues at coordinate 29,729 of JABDFJ010000016.1, forward strand.
ATGAAATTACCATTATGGAACCGCTTCACTACGCATTTTAAGTGCTTTATTTCCTATTTATTCTTTCCCTTAGCCATCATCATAGTGTGGCCGTTCTTTTTTCTGATCATGCGCTATCGGATTCGTGAATTGGATAAAGTCCGTCAGCAATTTGCCACATTAGTGCAAGATAAAGATCAACGCCCCATTTTGATTTGTCTGAATCATTTAACACGCATTGACTCAATGATATTGGCAACTGTGGCAACGCCATTATGGAAGGTCTTTTTTCGCTATTCTTATTTACCTTGGCACGTGCTCGATTATCATGGTGTGCCTTTTTTTGCGACGCTTTGCGCTTTCGTTAAAACTATTCCTATCGAACGCATGGGAGATAGAAGGCTTATCCAGTTGATGCAAGAAAGGGTGAGGTATCTGCTGAGCAGAGGCAATTTGGTGGTGATATTTCCTGAAGGCAGACGTTCGTTAGATGGCAGGGTGATGACGGAGGACTTTCAGTACGGTGTGGGCACTATCTTGAAGGATATACCTGATTGCCGCGTGTTATGTGTATATCTGCGCGCAGATAAACAAGAAGGAAGATCTGCCATACCTCCAGCTAAATCCGATATTTACATCGCTTTTGAGATGATCACCCCAACTACATCTTTACAGGGACTGCGTGCTGCGCGCGACCTCGCAGGGCAAATTGTTGTTACCCTAGACTCTATGGAGAAAAAGTATTTTGCTGAAAAGACAGTGGGTAGGTAACGATATCGTGGATCTTAAGGATCCACAGGCGCAGGGAAAAGCGCACAACGAGCGCTTTTTGGCACGTATTTGTGCTGATGTCGAGCTGCCGCTTGTCACACAAGCCAAGTTTCCACATGTAGCTTTATGGACCTTGTGGAGCATTAAAGAGGCTTCTTATAAAGTGGTACAAAAGTGCTTACCTGCCGCAAAAGCTATTCCCAATCAATTTGTATGTCAAGAGGGTGAAAATGGTGTGTGGGATTGCCGTTACCAAGAGATGCGTTGTCGAGTGCGGGTCGCTGTAAACGATGATTTCGTGCACGCCGTAGCATGTCTTGCAGATGGAATCATCCATTGGGATAATGTTGTCGTTAAGACTGACGAGTTATTGACTGGAGGTAATCCTTCAGAAGCTGTGCGGCAGCTAGCTGTGCATCTGCTGCGTGAAAAGGGGTATCAAGATTGCTCTATTGTGCGGCGGAAGGAACTGCAAAGAATATTGCCTCCACAGATCTATCAAGGGGGTATTCCGCTGCCTAATAGCGATATCAGCCTCTCACATGATGGGCGATTCGTGGCTGTGGCTCTCTGGTTGAAGCCTCCGAGAGGTGTTTAAAATGCATTACCCTGCCCTTGCCCTTGCCCGAGCCCGAACTTTTTAATCAGAAGTCATATGGGCAATATCGCCTGATTTTATTTTCAACGCAAAGGAGGGCAAAGTTCGCAAAGGCGCAAAGAAAAGGCATGTCTCTTGCAAACAGGTCTCGAGCTTTGAATGCAAGATACTGCATGGCCTAAGATGGTATGCAAGCTAACTCCAGCACTCTTAGATTGCTGAGGCAATCTAAGAGAGGGGCATTGTTAACAGAGCTTAGGGAGTTGCTAACATACTTTTTGTCTGCGACGCTTTTATTTTATGCTAACTTAAAAGCGTCGCAGACGAAAATTAGCGTCCGTACCATCCTAAACTAGGTAACATGTAGCATCTTGCATTCTAAGCTCGCGACCTGTTTGCAAGAGATATGCCTTTTCTTTGCGCCTTTGCGAACTTTGCCCTCCTTTGCGTTGAAAATAAAATCAGGCGATATTGCCCTCATGACTACTAGCTAAATAGTTCGGGCAAGGGCAGCGGCTCTGTTTTAGCGATGCTATTTTGCGTTGAATTTTTGTGAAATCAAATCAACGGCACTGCCGATAGTTTGGATTTCTTCCGCTTCTTCATCACTAATAGGGAAGGAAAACTCGTCTTCGAAGGCCAATACAATATCAACTAAACGTGCTGAGTTGATTTTTAGATCTTCAATGAATTTAGTAGAATCATTGGCAGCGGCGAAAGCCTCTTGATTTTTTACATATGGCTTTACAATGTGTAACACTTTTTCAAAAATTGCTTTACGTTCCATTTTCTTAATTACTCCCATTTCTTAAAAATAATACAACCGTTTACATCACCAAAGCCAAAACTTGCTTTAGCGACAATTTTTATTTCTTTATTAATCGTTTTGTGTGCAATGCTATTTGCATAGTCCTGTAAATCAGGATGTAAGTCTTCACAGTTCAATGAGCCATGAATGAAGCCATGATGCATCTGTGAGACTACTGCAACACATTCCATGCCACCTGCGCCCCCTAAACCATGCCCAATCAGCGATTTTGTGGCTTGAATAAAAGGGAAATTTTTAGGGCTAATGTTTAACGCTTTCTGCCAATTACTGATTTCATGCGGATCTGCGAAAGTGCCTGTCAGGTGTCCATTAATCAAATCAATTTCTTCTGGTATAACTTTAGCGCGTGCTAAGGCGGTTTTTATGCATCGAATCACACCAGCTGGACTTGGCGCTGTCATGCTGCCACCATTGCGTTGTCCACCCGCATTAACTTCAGCCCCTAAGATTTCAGCATAAATATGGGCACCACGCTTCTGCGCGGTTTCGAGCTCTTCGAGCATAAGCAGTCCACAACCAGACCCCGGAACGAAACCTTGACTGGATGCACTCATAGGACGTGAGCCTTGCTCTGGCGTGGCGTTGAAGCCTGTGGGAAGCACACGCATGGAATCGAAGCCTCCCCAAATAAAATACGAAGAGCTTTCTACGCCACCTGCTAACATTCGATTGCAGCGTCCCTCTTTGATTTTGAAGTAGGCGTCGACAATAGCTTCTGTACCTGTCGTGCAGGCACTGGAATTGGTGGTGACTTGGCCACCGAGTCCTAAAAAACCAGCTAGTCTAGCGCTTGGACCACTTGCCATGATATTTTCGACGATGGTGCTGCCCATGCGGCGGACTTTACCTGCATTAATCATGGGGACGAGTGTTTGAGAGATCGTATCTAGGCCACCGATGCCAACACCGATGACCGCACCTGTATCTTCATAGACCTTTTGTGGGTGACTTGCTACATCGGGCATTCCTGCATGGTTCCAACATTCAAGTCCGGTTAAGCAAGCAAAGCTTAAAGCCTCATTCATCGTGCGGCGATCTTCTTCATTGAAAGTGCGTTCGCGCATTTCTTCCACATTTTGTGGCGCCCCGCCGATTTGGCATCCGAAATTGAGTTCTTTAAGTTTTTCGTAATAACGGATGCCTGATTTTCCCTGCTTGAGGGCTTCGGTAAAGGCTTTTAAGTTATTTCCGTTCGGAGCGATAACTCCAAGTCCTGTGATTACAACGCGTCTCATTGGCGTACCCCCATTCCTGAAACAGTGCCGCTGGCAACGATTTTTCCTTGTTCATTGATAGCTTCAACTTTTGAACGAATTTTTTTCTGACGCCAAAATATTCTTTCTGCTTTGGTGGTGATGAGTTCTCCAGGTAAAACTGGGTGACTGAATTCTACTTGGGCGTCTGTGAAAAATGTGGTGTGTCTTTTAATTTCTTCGGCATCGAGATCTTTTGAGAGCAAATGCATGCCGAGTCCAACGATACCGATTTGTGCCATAGCTTCAAGCAAGATGACGCCTGGCGTGATTGGATTGCCTGGGAAATGTCCAGAATAGTAAAATTCCGTAGGTTGGAAGCGATAGCGACCTACAATGTGCTGATCGCTGAGTTCTAATATCTCATCGATAAAGCGAAAGGGTGGCTTTTGAGGAATGAGTTCTAGGAGCTCTTCCTTTGTAAAAATATGTTTTGTCATAATTGCTCTCTAATCATCGACTTATACAGTTTTGCCTATGGAATTTGGGCCTTCGAACGGATAATTGGCATAGCGAATTCCATGAAAGGTGCCTACGGTTGCATCACGTATATCATAGATATGTTCGCCATCGACATAAACTCTTGCTGTACCAATGGCTACAGCAGTTTTTGTGGACGGCAGGCATTGGTAGCGGCGAATGTCAACTTCGTAGCGCACGACTTTGTTGTGTGGGCGAATTTGGCCGGAGAAACGCACTTCTTTGCATCCTAGAGCTCTGCCTGTTCCTAATGCCCCAGAAGCTACACAATATAAGCCAAGAAGTTGCCATATAGCATCCAAGCCCAGACAGCCGGGTTGCACGGGATCGCCAACGAAGTGGCAGTGGAAGAACCAGGCGTCGAGTTTTACATCTTGTTCGGCAATAATGCGCCGAGATTGGGGATCTCTAGAGATTTCTAGCACGCGATCCACCATGAGCATAGGCGGCATTGGAAGTCGCAAGGCAGTGTCTGGAAAGTCTTCTTGGAGCGTTCCATAGCTAAGCCCAATCAATTCGGCTTGTGTGTATGATGTTTTTTGGATGAAGTCTTGATATTTCATACAGTATCTCCAAAACGTAAGATAACGCCACCCCAACTCAATCCAGAGCCAACAGTCACTAGGGCTACATAATCTTGATTTTTAAAATTATCCCAGTGTTCGGCTAACACTGTCGGCCCGCCACAACCTCCGCAATTGCCATATTTATTGACATTATATAAATGGTTTTCGCTGGCAATGTGGATGCGTTCACACGAGCTTTCAAGCATTCTGAGATTCGCTTGGTGGCCGATAAAATATGAAACCGTGGGTATTTGGCATTGAGCTATTAATTTCTCGTAGGTGCTTACAGTCTGGGTGATGGCAAAGCGCTGAACGGCGCTACCTTGTTGCGAGAAATGGCCATGCGCAGGGATGACAACCTTGTCAAAGTTCATTGGATCAGAATCAAAGGAAGATGCAATGATCTGTGCTTTACCGGGGTGTTTCGCTGACAGCACGAAAGCGGCCGCGCCATCGCCGAAGAGTACAGAAGAATTGCGATCGTTGAAGTCTAACGTCATGGTATAGGTTTCGGCTTGAACGACGAGGATATAGTCTGGCAATTGCTTTGGATCCATGCCATTTAAGAAATGCAATTGTGCTGCAGATGTGGAACAGGCGGAATTAAGGTCGAAAGCTGGAACTCGTATTCCTAGTTGTGCAGCTATTAAACAAGCATGTGCAGGGATTTGCATTTGCGGGACAGAGATGCCAGCGATGAGCAGTCCTATATCAGAAGCTTGAATACCAGCTTTGGATAGCGCCATGCCTGCTGCCTGGGCTCCTAGATTGGATGCTGTGGTTTGGGCTACTTCATAGGCAGCTCGTGGATCGCTGTTACGTGTCTGGCGTATATAATCTAGGGGCAGCACAGAATGGCGGGTTTTTATGCCCACACGCTCCATGATCCACTCATCAGAAGTTCCAATATCGAGCGATTCTAAAAAAGCATTGTCGATGATTGTCTGAGGGTGTGCTTGTCCGACGCCTAAAATTGATAACATGTGTTCCTCTAAGCCGAAGCTACGTGTTCGCCACCATCGACTCGCAGAATTGAACCATTGACCCATGCAGCTTCATCGGTGCACATGAGGCAGATGAAATCAGCCACGTCTTCTGGTTTTGTCAGGCGAGAAAAAGGATTGCGCATACGTGCTGCAGCTTTCATTTTTTGGCTTCCAGGGATGGCACGCAAAGCTGGTGTATCGGTGACACCGGCTTGTACAGCATTAGCGCGGATGCCATGGGGTCCGAATTCGACGGCAATGGAACGCACGACGGATTCTAAAGCAACTTTAGCGGCCGATACAGCTGCGTATCCACGCCAAGCGACTTCATTGCCTTCACTTGTCATAGCTAAAATGCGTGCGTCATTAGCAAATAAGTTGTGTTTGAAGAGCGATTCTGTCCAAGATAATAAACTAGTCCCCATGCTGTAAATTGTACGTGACATATCTTCATCTTCGATGAAGTTTTGGCCGTAGTCAGAGGCAATGAAAGGGGAAATTTCGTCCATGTCATCTTCAGCCATTGCTGCGATAGCGTTTTCGATGGCATTTTTTTCGACGCCGAGTGCTGCTGATAGTTTGGCGATGGCGCGCTCGCGTGATGTGTTGGCTTTTACAGGGGCAATAGGTTTTAAATTGCCAAAAGCGATACTATGGAAAAGAAGTCTGATGCGCCCTTTTGGCAAAATCTTCTGAAGTTCTGTTAATACGGTATCTCGTCCTTCCTGTGATAATGCATCAAGATTGAAGGACAGGAAGCCGGGGGCTTGCTTTTTTATTTCAGCAAATTCAGCTTCAATGCGATCCATGGCTCCGCGTCTGTCTCGATGCACGATGCAAACGCTCATGCCATGCTTGCTAAGTTTTTTTGCTGTGGCTAGACCGAATCCGCTTGAGCCACCTAAGATCAGGGCCCATTGATTTTTGTCAAATTGATGCATATCGTATTTCCAACTTTTTAAAGTTGTTTTATAAAAGATTTATAGTAACTATTCTTGATAGTTTCTCTTTTGATAGCTTAAAAGTCAACGGTTTTCATTGTGGCGGGCTAATGGACGAAAAGAGGTAATTGCATAAATCATAAACAGTTTGAAACACAGAGACACAGAGAACACGGAGAGGCTGGAAAAAAATGTTCTTAGGCATATACCACAATCCATCTCCAATTTTTATCTTTCTCCGTGTTCTCTGTGTCTCTGTGTTTCAAATTTTTTATCCTCAATAGTTTATCGTTAAATCGTTAAATCGTTTTCATCGTTAATTTTACTGATTGCTTTTATGCCTTGGGTCAGTTATTTTTTGTCAGTATAGTATACCTCTAATCCTCAATACTCCCTTCTTCAGGAACTGATGAATGATGCGGAAACGCACGATTATCTTCATTTCAGCTATTTTTTTGCTGGCGCTTAGCTCTTATATAGCGCGAGATGCGTTGACCTCTGCTTGCTTTCAGTGGTATTTAAAAGGATATTGTCGGGCATGTCTTGGGGGAGAGCTTGCTTACGATCGAATCCAGCATACAGATGGGGGCTGGGTTTTGGATCATCCCAAACTCGTTACTCATATCGGGGTGAGTGACGGAGGATTTAATTTTAGTGCTGAAAAAGCCGTCATCGATATGCACGTGGCATGGATGGCGCGCACTTTCAATTTGGCAATTTCTCTGGACGATCCACATATTGAAATCGGTCCCCAAGCTAAAGAATTAAAGCGTATCTTTTTACAATCGTGTGATGATTTCCGTTTTTTCAACCTTCACTTCGGTTTTAACATCGCTAAAGGAAGTGGCATCTTGCACCAGCTTGGTGACGATAAGCAAGCCACTACTTTCAACTATCGACTCGTTCTGGACAATCAAGGCATAAGCAAAGGTGGGGCTGCGCTTTGGTTGTCTAATGGGTCAGAGCTTGATCCTCATTTTGAGCTATTGCTTAAGGAATCTCCATCCCAAGAAACGCAGATGCAAATGACTTTTCGCGCTTTCGAGGGGGGGGGCTTGGATTGGAGCTATTAAAGATATCTTTCCTCATTTGCCAAAAGGCGAATTTGCTAACGGGACCTTAGACGGGAGTGTGCTCATCACGCAATCTGTGGGTAAGTCTCCATATGCAGAAGGTCATTTGAGTTTGCGTGACGCTACCATTGTATTATCTAATGCCGAATGCACTGTTAACCTACCTGAAGTCACTTTGGATCTCTTCCCCCAACAAGTGAATCAAAAAATACAATCGTCTGGTTTGCTAGAAATCACCAAAGAAGGTTCTTTAGTTGTCACAAAACTAGGTCAGCCTTACTGGTCCTTAGATACATTAAAAGGCTCAGTATCATTCAAAGGGAGTGAAAGAACAATATTTAAGCTCAATGCCATCTGCACATCCCCAGCCCAAAAGCGCGATTTAAATATCACAGGAGAAGCTAGGTTTGCTAAACCAGGGCAAGAACGCATTTCAGTGGCGATAAATCTGCAAGGCAGTGAGAGGAATAACGATGTCATTGTCAATTTTTCGGCGCGGGAGCTTGGTGAAGAGTGGCGCTTTGGCGAGCTTGAACTTTCAGGCTTTGGTTGCGATGAATTTGCCTTTGTACAACATCTAATAGGCAATACATATCCTGCAGTCAAAAACATGCAAGCGTTTTCTGGTGCCGTCGATTTGGATATGCTCGTATATTTACGAGGATTGAATATTTCAGAAATTAACATAGAACATCTAGCTGCGCGCCACTTTGAATTTGGCTTCGATTCTTGGGGACTAGTGGCCAAAGGGGAAGATGTTTCTGGACGACTTTCTTTCGATCTTTCCACTCCTACTCCTTTAGAGACCTTAAATGCTGATTTGAATATCAACCAGGGGAGGCTGAGTTTAGCAGGCTTGGATCGAACAGGATTCGACTTTGGTGAGGTATTCACCGATTTAAAAATACGACAAGGCATTGTCCATAAATCTGTATTAAAAGGTGAAGTTGCCGGGTTTAAAGGGGAAATTGAAATCGATGGGACACCAGAGAACCCTGTTGTGGCTTTCAACTTTGGTGGACAAGCGAAAGATTTCACTAAAGCATTGCCTGAATTTATTGGTAGGGAGATTGATCAAAATTTAGGCAATGACCACATCAAGCTTTTGGCGACAGCCACAAAATGCCAAAACAGTGTTCTTTTCAATGGTAAGTTGTTAATCGAAGATTTTGATCGGACCGATGATGAAATTGCCTTTCGTTTTGCCTTGGAGAAAACAGCAGAAAGAGGGCAATGGCGTCAGTTGATCCCCGAGCCGTTACTCGAAGAGTATTGCACGGAATCTAATCTGAAAGCAATGCAGGCATTTGTGCCAGGACTTTCATCTCATGGTGACCTATCGCAAGATACACCCTTAGAACATGCTTTTAATTTCGCAGGCTTTGCCTTAAAAGAAGGTTGGTTTGAAGGCTTTCATCTGCGCTTTGAAAAGTATTTGTCACCGTTTCTTTTTGAAAATAATGAACTACAGTTGTCGGGTTTAGGAGATATTAAAGGGACCTTCGATCAGCATGCTGTTGCTATTCAATATGAAGTGCACGAGATGGTACTAAAAAATGATTTCTTAGAGGCTAGTATAAATAGCTATCCTAAAGAAGAACATCAAAAGCAGCAGTGGTCAGGTAGTTATCATTTTGATTTCGATCGAATGGCTGGGAAGGGCAAACTACCGATATGCGGAGGGGCATATTTAGAAAAAAACAGCGGCTTGCTCTTTACTGATATCAATGCTGAAGCGCTGTTTGATGATAATAAAATTCATTTCAACTCTTTAGAGGCCTTTTGCAATGGAATTTATTTTGCAGGGGCTATTGATGTGGATTGGGGAGTCGCTGGCGATGGTTGTTTCGATGTAGATATTCATGCCCAGCAAATGCATGGGATGATTTCTCAAATCCAACATTTCTTTTCGTATGTGAATACACCTTTGTTAGCCAATTTACCCATGGAAGGCACTGTCGATTTTCACCATCAAGGGGGAAATTTCCAGTTTTCTTTTCAGCCCGGAACGTATGAGTTGAAGGCATATGCTGAAGGGGTAATCAGTGACGCTAGAGTGACGTATCAAATGGCTGATGTGATCCTGCAAGAAGTGGGAATGAACTTCGAATACGATTATCAAGCTAACACGTTGAACTTTTCTGAAATTCAAGGCACCCTTCTTGCTGGCCCGCCAAAACATATGGAAGAGTATAGTGTCTCTGGGGATTGGCTCAAGTTTACCGATTATGCAAAGAATGAAACCGAATTTGATCTATGGGTGGGCGATAAAAAACGTGACATCATCCGTATAGCAGGCAAAACGCGTTTGCTGCACGATGCTAGTGGAAATGGGCTGATCGACTTCGAATTTGATCCCAAGCTTTCCCATTTTGGGGATGTCTATCCTTCTGCATTTAAGCTATTGCTTAAAGATTGGACACAAGTTGAAGATTTCCATCTGGAATTCGATTTTCATTTGAAAACCGTGCTTGCTGATCTTCAACGCTTTAGTCGATCTGGTTTGTTGTTTCTTTCTCGCAGCCTGAATAAAGAGTTGAATGCCATCAAACAGGCTGAAGGACATTTTAAAGCCATTTTTGGTTATGAAGGCAACCGATCCATATTTACCTATGATATCAAAGGCGCAGATGTTGTCGTAGCTGATCATCAATTTAACAACTTCGTACTTACTGGTAACAAGAAAGGGAGCATCTGGACCATCGATCAGCTACAGTTTGATGACATATCTTTGGCGGTAGATCTTTTTAGAGATGAACACTTGTGGAATGTGAATTTCTTAGGGGCACGCTTAGGGAAGTCTCTATTGCTCGGATTAGAGGGGGACTTTAATTCAGAAACAGCTTTATTAGATGCTAAAGTTAATCTATTAGAAATGGATATTGCTGCTCTTAACGAGTGGACAGCTCTACGCTCGATCATTGAAGGCTTTGGTCTTGCAGGCAAATTGCAGGCTACTGGTAAGGTGCATGTGGCCTTTGACAAATCTTTACCAAGAGGAATGCACATCGCATTAGACGTTCAGGGGGCTTTGCGAAATGGTAAACTCAGAGGATTAGATCTTCACGATGTTGATGATATGTCCATTAGCTACATCTCAGATCGGGGTCTTGTCATCAATGACATTAAAACCTCTCTTAAATCTGCTAGAGATGGCACTTTACAAGCCGATCTTTCATTGCAGAAGCTCAAGTGTGATTTCATTAATCGAGAGTTGTTTTTCGATGGTTTGGCTTTCAAAATGCCTGTCGCAAATCTTCCTTGGTTAGCAGAAAATTTACAACAAAGCTTTCCCTTAGCCATCTCGGTACCTGTCGCTGAGATGATCACCACAGCGAAAAAGCAGGGCGAAATTGCTGGTAAGTTGAACTTAGCGATTTCAGAGCCCCATTGTGCTTTGCAACTGACATTGCAGGATGATATCTACCAATTACAAGGGCATCAATTACCGCTGCAGGGGTTTGTGCTTGATTTGGATCCCTTTAATCTAAAGATAAACACGAAATGCGTGCATCAAAAACAGCTGATGGGAGTAGAGTTACGTTCATTTTCTCCCCACTATGATGCTGGCGAGTTGGTGGTCGTTGATTTGCAAAAGAAAGCCTCTGCGACCACAGATCATACACCTTTGATTATGCACTGGGAGATAGACCCCTACAATGGTTTCTTTGTAAAGAAAATTGAAGGAGTTTTACATGGCCTTACTTTCAATTTGATACGCGACACGAATCGTTCGCTGGCTGTCGATAATTTATTCTTAGTTGGACGTGTTGACGTCGACTTGAATAAGGCGCATACTTTCGTAGACGATGCTGTTGCAGCAAAAATCAATAGCTGGGAATTAGGGAAGGGCTATGCTCTGCAAGGAGAGTGGATTTGCAGCAAAAAGCCTTCAGATTCCTTTTTAGAAAGCCTTGCGTTTACTGGCGAACTTTTGGGTTCCGATTTCGAAATGTTAGGGTATCATTTTGCGCGCATGACAGCGCAATTGACGCATGCTTCTGATACAGCGACAATCAAGAATTTATTGATTTCAGATCCGTGTGGGGTGATGCAAGTGGATCAGCTTGTCTGCAATAAAGGGCAAGATGGAAATTGGGCGACAGCCAGTCCTATGGTGATGGTTAGAGAGTTTCGCCCTCACCTATTACAGCCCGTTAAAGTGATCGTGCCTCGCGAGAACTCAGCTTTAGTGATCAATAGCATCGAGATCCAAGATTTTAAGGGTATTTTAGGCGAAAGAGAGAGTTTCCGCGGTAATGGACTATTGACCTTTTCAAATCCGCCTAAAAAGAACTTACACCATCCTATCTTTGCGATTCCGGCTGACATATTGACGCGGATTGGCTTAGACCTTGATGTGTTGACACCAGTTAAAGGAACGCTTGAATATGAGATTCAACAGGGAAAAGTAGCTTTTACGCAATTCAAAGATGTCTACAGCAAAAAAAGAGCCTCTAAGTTCTATCTGGCAGATAATAACTATCCCTCATATGTCGATTTTGACGGCAATTTGCACTTGCAGGTGAGGATGAAGCAGTATAATTTGATCTTCAAGCTAGCAGAATTAGTCACGGTGACCGTACAAGGGACTCTAAAAAAGCCAACTTATAGTCTGCAAAAGCAAAACCGCGAAGAATAGGGTGCACCTATATATCAGTAAAAGTTGACGTTTTCAAGTAAATAATTTAAAACAAGCTTTGAATAATTTCTCAGTAACAATGGGTAAAACATCGCGTGTCAAAACGAATTTTCCAAAGTTTTCTGGATTTAATTTATCCGCCTCTGTGCTTACATTGTAATGCAGCTTTGGGGGTGCACTATGCTATCTTTTGCGAGCATTGCACACAATTATTGCACCCTATTGCGCCTAATGAACGTTGTCCTTATTGCTTCTCCGCTGATCTGAATGTGGAAAGCGAAAAGTGTTGTCAAAATTGCCGCCAAAAGACGCCTAGTACTGACCGCATGGCTGCTGTATTCGACTATGAAGGGCCCGCAGCTTCGTTTGTCAAACATTTCAAATATGGAGGGCAGTCGTATCTTGCCAAAGGGGCTGGTGCCTATCTTGTGATGCAGTTTTTGGAGCTAAATTGGCCCATGCCAGATTGTGTTATTCCTATGCCAATGGCCCCCTTACGTCTTTTTGAGCGCGGGTATAATCAAAGCGTTTTATTGGCTGAAGAGGTGGCGCTTTTATTGAACAGGCCCATGCATAATATTTTACAAAGGTGTGGCGGAGATTTTAGTCAGGCTGGGTTGAACCATCAGCAGCGCTTGGAATTGCGTAGCGAGGCATTTTCTGTGAAAGCCAAAGTTAGTCTTTACGATCAAACAGTATTGTTAATTGATGACGTGATGACGACAGGCAGCTCATTGCGCTGTTGTGCAGAGGTTTTGCAGGAGTTGTGTCCGCAGCATATTTATGCCTTAACCCTTTGTAGAGCCTTATGAAGCTATATCCATTTTCTCTTACGGAAGTATAGTAGCATGCCCACGGTGATGAGGATCATCACTCCCCAAAGCATAAAATACCCATGTTCATATTTCAATTCAGGCATGTTGACAAAATTCATGCCGTACAAGCTCGTTAAGAAACCTAACGGAATGAATATTGTTGAGACAATGGTTAATACTTTCATGACTTCATTCATGCGGTTTGTCATGCTTGACATGTAGATATCAAGCATGCCAGCTGTGATATCACGAAAGCTTTCGATAGTATCAATGGCTTGAATGGTATGATCGTAAACATCTTGGATATACAGCTTGGTTGCGTCTTGTATTAGGGGATAGTCGCTGTGGCGGAAATTGCTGATGACTTCACGCATAGGCCATACCGATTTGCGTAGCATCATGATTTCGCGGCGTGTTAATTGAATCTTATGCGGTGTACCCGGATTTGGTGTGTTGATGAGCTCTTCTTCAAGAGTTTCAAGTTTTTCATCCACTTTTTCAAAGATAAGAAAATAAGAGTCGACGAGGCAGTCAATAAGAGCGTAGCAAAGGTAGTCTGCGCCACGTTGGCGGATGCGGCTTTTTTCGGGTAGCAGCCGCTCGCGAATGGGATTGAAAACGCTGCTTTTTTCTTCTAAAAAGGAGATCACATAACTTTTTCCCAGAACGACACTGACTTGTTCCGTTTCAACGCTTTGTGTGGTTTCGTTAAAGGTGAGGATTTGCGCTACGATGTATAAATGATCTTTATAATTATCTATTTTTGAGCGCTGTCCTACGCTCATGATATCTTCTAGCATTAAGGGATGCATCCCAAAATGACTGCCAATTTTAGATATTGTTTCAGTGTCATTGATGCCCACGAGATTTACCCAAGTGATACTTGGGGTATCGAGATACTTTAGGCATTCGTCAAGCGAAGCTTGGTCTTTGACGATGATACCGCTGGGATCATATTCGATTAGTGAAATTTTCGTAGGTGTTTTGGAGCCATTTCTTAGTGTAATTAAGGAACCGGGCGGCAGCCCGGCGCGTTGATTTCGTTTTTTCAAAAGTTTTGATAGCATAAGCGCTGTATAACTTTTTGCTTTTTTGCCGACAACAAAAAACAGAG
>JABDFJ010000017.1 GCA_013286645.1 Chlamydiota bacterium
CTTAATATTGAGCTTTGCAAGTTTTTTAATGATTATAAGCCCGGCTTTTTTAGCGCAAGTGCTAACTCTGAAACTGTTTTAAATGTGATTTTGAAGAAGAAAGATGGCATGATTGTTTACTCCAAAACTATCCTCGGATTTGGAGAAGAGGAAACTTGTTTTCTTACAGGTGGCAACAATGCATCTTTGGCCTTAGAAAGATCGCTCTACCATGCTGTACAAAGATTAATGAACGATCCTGATTTCATTTGGGCTCTATTCACAAACAAATAAATAGATGACAGAAGATTTTGAATAGGGGTCAGGCTTGGTATTTGGGTATTCATCCCTTGGAAGGGTGAATACCCAAATACCAAGCCTGACCCCTATTCTATTTTTTTGACCCCTATTTTGACCCCTATTTCTATTTCTATTTTGGAGATTGTCAATTCGATTCATAATTCTTAACCAGGAGCTGGATGGAGTTCAAGTTCTAGGCCACAGGCTTTGCAAAAATTTCAGACCAAAGGTTATCGAGATTAGCTTGAGGATATGGTGTTTCTTTTGTATTGTTTGTTAGTAATTCAAAAAAAATATTCATTTTGAAGGCTAGGGGCGCATACTCTTGGCTTATCCTACAAGGCCCTGGAACCATGCAAAAGGAAGTCCAATCATTTTAGATATTTAAAAAATAATATATTTGTTATTATGGTATTTAGAAGTCCAACAACAAAATTGGGGTGTTGGTGATGCCTATTAAAGCTTTATTTAATGAAGGTGCTGTTGATAAAGGTAAACTTGAAGCTTTTGCGGATGCCTGTCTTTCCGTCATTGCTCGTCCTTTATGGTATGGCAAAAGCGTCAAAATCATCGAAAAAGATAACAAGCTTATAGCTGAACATGATCCAAATTCAAAAAGCTTTACTGAAAGTATCAATCCCCCCGGAAACATTGGGTTTCTGTTGGTAGGAATAGGATACCTTGTCGCCTCAGTCCTAGCCTTCATTCCCTTGACTATCGGGTTGGGTTTAAAGAAAATCGCCCTTGTCAATGATCCCAAAGCACGCCTGTACAACCAAATGGCAAGCCACTGTTTACAAAAAGAAAAAGTTGAAGAGCGTCTTAAACAGGTTCAACGAGAAAAAGTAGAAGTAGATAAAACCATTGCAGCAGCCGCTAAAACAATCTTGACTTTAGACAATATCAAAGAGGGTGATGAAACACCTCAAATTACAGGCTTAAAAAAAAGTTGTAATTGGACGATTGAAAAAATACACTTCGATTCAACAAAGAGAAACCAAAGAAATTACCGAACTAGAGCAAAGCATCTCTCAAATAGATCAAGAGTATCAAAAAACCATGCAAGAATATATGAACCTATCTCGAAATATGTACACATCCTCGTAGACTACAAAGTTCGGAATTTCCTTCCATCCTGTCTATCATGCCCATCATGTTATTTTTCCTGACTTCTGCCAAAATCTAAATAACTCTGCATCTCCCGAAAAATCACACCAAGTTACAAATTTATCGCTTCCCAAAAACCAAGTGCTATTTCTAAATCCTGCACACCAAGTCCTGTTAAGTCGGCGATGGTAATTTCATCTTCACTTTTGCGTCCTTGCTTGTTTCCAGCGATAATTTCTCCAATTTCATCGACCCTATTTTTAGCAATCAAACCTGTTTGGAGGGCGCAAAATGTCTCTCCATAATTGAAGCATTGCGCTCGGCAATCAACGATCAGACGATCTGCTAATTTTAGAGCTAGGAATTGTTATTGCAAAATTGTCCGTTATAACGTACACTAAAGATATGGATGAGATCGCATATATACTCTTACAGAAAAGCCACTAAGAACTAAACGACGTACAACCAATATGAGAATAAAAGAAGCTGCCAAAATCACTCTTAGAGAAGATGCCAACATAACTGAAGTGGATCCTATTGCTAACTTATTGGATCCAGATTTGATTGGTTCTGCAATTATGCAATGCCTTATCGAAAATGATCCTGAAGGTGTTATGGAGATTATTGAAGATCATTTATATGCTTTGAACAAATCTAAGTTTCTTAGAGAAGCGGACGTACCAAGGTCGACAATGTATCAGTTATTGAAACGAAAAAATCCAACAATTAAGACGTTAGCTAAAATTATGTACGCCACACACCATTGATCAAGGTAAATTTAAAGTATACCGAACGTGATTCAAAAGTTGGCATTTCGAGCTGCGCGAAAATCCCAAATTTTGAGTCACGTTCGGTATATATCAGTCTATCCCTTTAAGTTTTTCGAGGATGACAGGCACTTGATCGCTGCGCCCATAGCCGTAGGGGCCGATGTTGGCGATGTATTCCCCAAGGAATATTTTACGCATGCGGTAGCCTAAATAGCCGTAGATACAATGACTGAAGAAATTTCGGCAGTCCATGACATTGAAACCTTCGACATTAGGTGCATATTCGAACTGCAGCGCAGTGAAGTGGCGCTTTCTTTTTGTTTTGATATCTACTTCAGAAATACTTTTTCCGTCGATTTTCAAATTGTTGGCTTTGATCAAATTTTCGACTTGGCGGGCTG
Organism: Chlamydiota bacterium; assembly: GCA_013286645.1. Classification (GTDB taxonomy): domain Bacteria; phylum Chlamydiota; class Chlamydiia; order Chlamydiales; family Parachlamydiaceae; genus JABDFJ01. The sequence continues at coordinate 2,558 of JABDFJ010000017.1, forward strand.
TCTTGCCCACGACAAGTTGGCCATTGATTTCACTCATTTCTGTGGCATGAAATAAGATATGACGCAGATGTGGGCCTGTGATTCCATAATGAGGTACTTCAGCTTGAATTAAATCGGCATATAGCCTTCCGGCATGTATGGGGTGGCCATTTTCATCCCAATCCGCAATTTTCCTTCCAAGCTCATAGTGAGAAGAAGCACGCACAATTCCTCCCAGGGTAGCTAATTCCTCAGCTTTGGTGTCGAGCTCATCATCTTCGATGAGAATGTGGTCGCCTTGATAGATTCCGAGCATGATTTTCAAATACATATTCCATTGCTTTTCAGGAGGGAGTGATTGAACTTGCTTGGCTTCGAAGACATGTGTACTTAACCACTTCAGTATCTTCCACTCATCGACGTTAACTTGTTCGACGAGGCCATTGAGCCATTGTTGGATGACTTCATTAAAATGGCTGGGAGCATGTTGCACGGGCAACAGCGAGGGAAGAATGGCTAGGAATTTATAGCGAAAGTCTTTCTCATGGTTGACAAGTTCATCTGCGTGAGTGCACGCTAAAACACGATTGAGGCGTTCGATGACCGCGTGTAGTTGGGATGTGTTGAAGAAGATCCTATTAAACAGGGATTGAGCTTTAAGCTCTAATTTGGAGCGTATGAGTTTTAGGGAATAGACAGCTCTAGCATGTTCTTGGGGAGTGCAAGTTGTTAAAAGAGAAATGGCCTTATTGATTACCTCTAGTAAGGTATTGTCTTTAGTGGGACTGTTGACTAATTGACCATTTTTGATCGCTAGATAGTCGTGATGTGTATACTGGAATGAAATGGCAAAGTGTTTTAGGGCTGTGAGTGATTTTTTCATGGCTTCGGCTTAACCTTTAACTTTCAAAAATAGCATAATTTACTGCGGCAGCACTGGCGTTTTGTCAGTCATGAGCCTGTTTAGGCAATCTTGTGTGATATAAGAAGGTAGTTCGGGGTGTATTATCGACCACTCACTCCAGGGAGTGGTAAAGCCCTTTCTGCTTTGCTCTTGACAATAGGCATGGAAGCGGGCGAGGAAAATCAACCACTGGCGTTTAAATTCTCTTTCTTGCTGCCAGCTAGGATCTTTGGCAGTGATGTCAAATAGGTTAGCACCTCCAAGAGCATATTGTCGTTGGATGATGTCTGCAAATGAAACGAAGTTTGCATTTGCCATCATATCATCGATACACATGGCTAGTGTGGTGCGACTTTTACCATTTTTGCAGTGATAGAGAAATACCGCTTGAGGATTATTTAGGCGCAAGGATACTTGTTGATCGATATTCTCATCGAGGATGGTTCCAAAGCGTGCTGCTGCTATGCGTACATAACTAACACCCATGTTTTCTACCATTTCTTTTTCTGTGAGCACTTGTGTGGGGACTAATGATAAAGTGTATTTGTCTCCATACTCATCCTTGGGATACATTTCTTTGATGATGTGTAGCCTAAGTGCTGGTTGATGGGCTAAAATGACAGCGATAGCTTGTTCTTTGGCCAGCAAAGTGTTCACGTCGAGTTCTGTACCTAGATCTGCAAATGATTCGAAGGCGTTGACATCGTGTCCATTGTTTCCGCTAAACACAAGCCAGTGCTCATCGTGTCTTAAGTCGATATCGATGATTGGACGTCCAGGGAAGGCTTGCGAAAGCTGGTTGAAAAGAATTTTTGCCGCTTGTGCTGTGGGTTGGCTGCAGCCTACCGCATAGAAAGTATCTAACCGTTTTATATTGAAAGAAGGATTTAAATAATAATCATGGGTGCTGCGCAAGTTACTGGGGAGTTGTTTGCCTTCATCTGTGACTGTTAATACGAGCGGGCCTTTGAGTGGGGTTGAAGTGTTAGATGGCTTAGGATCGAAAGCATCCTTCTCCTCAGCGGGGAGTGTGGAGTGGATGTTTAGTTTGCTGTCAAACTGTTTGAAGGAAATTTCAGGTTCAGGAACGATGCCTTTCTTTTGACACCATGTGCTAAAGGGGATGCTGAAATTGTCTGCTTTGGCTTCCAGGCAGTAGGTGTGAAAGTGATGCAGTGTTTTTTCCCACGAGTGTTTATATGAGACACCACTTTTGCCTGTGTTCACTTCACTCGCTTTAAGTGTTGCTCCACCGATGCCCATCGGACCTTGACGGTCAATGATCTCTTCGGCACAAATATTTTCGGCATTGCGCATCATATCAAAGAGAGCCATGGCTATTGTGGTGCGGCTTTGTCCCTTTTTGCAGTGAAAATGGACAGCATCTTCTTCAGGAACAGCGCGCAAAATACGCACCAGTTGATCAATGCTAGCCCAAGAGATGGGACCGAATTTGTTATCGTTAATGCGGTGATAGATCATGCCGCGTTGTTCAACGAGTTGTTTTAAGGTGAACACCTTTTCAGCTTTGATATCGATGCGATAGAGGAGCTCATAGGCCTCACCTGTGGTGACGCTAGGTTCGAGATCGTGGTTGCCATAGATAGTAAAAAGAGAGTGTTTAGGGACAGCATTAACAAGGTTTTGTTCATCGCTATAGATCTCATCGACCGTGCGTAGACCGCGTGGATCTTCCCCAGACCACCAATTAAGGCGGTGTAGCTGGCTGATAATGACCGCTCCACCCCCTTTAGGCTCAATGGCCCATACTTCTTCTTTGCGCAGGACGATCCAGTGTACTTGGCGTTTGTTCCAAAACTTCTTTACAGCATCCATTTCATTTGGCGATGGCTGTGAACTGCCAGATACATGAAGGGAGGCTAATCCCTTTGTGTTGATATTTCTAACTCTGCCAAATGGCACAATCTCACTGGCGCGGAAGGAACGTGGGCGCAAGCCGCTACCGCCAAGCATGGAGTTGACAACAGGCAATCCAGTCTCTTCCATCTGAGCTGCTAAAGAAGAAGGGGACGAGGGGGAAGCAACGAGAGAGCTCGTTGTACTTATGATTGCTATAATTAATAAACGTAATGCTTTCATTAGGTGATCTACCAGTAATGTTAGTATTTTAGTGGTTGAATTTACATTTATTTGTAATATAAATCAATGTTAGTTTTGTTTGTGGTTTTCGTTTTATGGTAATTATTTTAATATAAAAGATCGCGTGATGGGAGGATGTTCACGTGAGAGAAAAAGGGACTTTTTTATGGTGAAAGCTAGTAGTAATGTTGCACGATGGGAAAACGGCGGCCGACGGAGAAGGCCTTTTCTGAGACGCGGAGTCCAGGAGGGGCTTGGCGCCTTTTGAATTCATTTTTGTGGATATGCGAGATGAGTTTTTCTACCAATTCGATAGGGTAACCGTGGTCTGCAGCGATGACGGAAGGCACATGCATTTTCTCTAAGTAGTCGACGAGCACATTGTCGAGAATCGCATAATCGGGAAGGGAATCTGAGTCTTTTTGATTTGGACGCAATTCTGCTGAAGGTGGCTTATCGATGGTGTTTTGAGGAATAATCACCTGTCGACGGTTGATCCACCGTGCAAGTGCATAGACCTGTTGTTTAGTGACATCAAAGATTGGTCCTAAGCCTCCACACATATCTCCGTAGAGGGTGGAGTAGCCCATAGCTAATTCACTTTTGTTGCCTGTGCTCAAGACAATATAACCAAGTTTGTTCGACAGTGCCATGAGAATCATACCCCGAATGCGCGCTTGCATGTTTTCCTCTGTGATGTCAGAAGGACGCCCTTCAAAATGGGGGGGGAGTAGTTCCAGGTAGCTTTTAAATGGGCCTTCGATAGAAATTTCAGTAGTTTTAATCCCGAGAACTTGGGCTAGCTGCAGGGCGTCCGTGATGCTGCCTGATGAGGAGTAGCGCGACGGCATGAGCACGCCTAAGACATTTTCTTTACCTAGTGCCGCCGCCGCCAGGCATGCCACAACAGCAGAGTCGATGCCACCTGATAGTCCAAGGCAAGCTTTGTGAAAGCCAGACTTATGAAAGTAGTCGCGAATGCCAAGAACTAAGGCGTTGTAAAGTGATTTGTCAGGATCGGTGGGCAATTGCTTCGAGGCTATTTTTTTCGTCGTATCGATAGAAAGCACATCTTCTTCGAATTCTTTAGCACAATCGATCAGTGTGCCATCGCCAGCGATGAAGAGGCTGTGTCCATCAAAAATCAAGCTATCATTTCCTCCCACTTGGTTGCAAAGGATGAGAGGGCAGCTTAATGTTTTGGCAGCATTTTGGCAAGTAGCTAAACGTTTGGCTTGTTGTGTAAGGCTAAATGGGGAGGCCGATAGATTGAGCACCAGTTGTGGAGAGAGGCGACTAAGCTCTTTGACGGGATCGCAAAGATAATTGGAGTATTTTACAAGCTCACTATGTTGCCAGATATCTTCACAAATGGTAATGCCCACTTGCTGGCCAGCAATGGTCCACAGCTTGGTGTTGTGGGCCGGCTCAAAAAAACGTCGCTCGTCAAAGACATCATAGGTGGGAAGCAGCATTTTATCTTGAAAGCCGATGAGTTGTCCATTTTCGATGATAGCCGCACTATTGCAAAGAGGTTTTTCTCCAGGAATAGAGTTAGAGCGCACGACGCCCACCACAACAGCGATATCGGTGGCGGCAGCAATGATGGAGTCTAAGGCATGGCTTGTATCTGTCAGGAATTGAGGCAGAAGTAAAAAGTCTTCAGGGGGGTAGCCTGTTACAGCCAATTCGGGAAAAAGGACCAATTTAGCCCCTTGCTGTTTGGCTTGCTGGATGGCATGCAAAATCTTTGTCGTGTTGCCGGAGAGGTCGCCTATGGTGGGGTTGATTTGGGCTATGGTGAGATGCATGGGTTGTAGCTTTGGCGATTTTTATGAGAATTTATTGGATCTATTACTAAATAAATTATAGTTTTAGCATAGTTTTTCAGTTGATTTTGAATCAACCTAAGAACCTATCCCGATAAAATTTTTGACTCGATAATGAGAGTACCTCCCTATTTTCCTAACTTGGGTCTATGATCTATTGTTTTGAATATTATCTTGAGTTGCTTTGATTTGGTAATTTGTTTATAATTCATGACTTTTTAATAATTTTAATGCTTAGTGTTAATTGTTATGAGTCTTGAAGTCACGTCTAATGCTCCAAATCCTAATCGCGCTCCTTTTTCTGAAATCTCCAACCAACTCAATGGTTCTACGACCACGATTAAGTGGGGCCAATCCCTGCATTCGCCGTTTTCCGCTAAACGCCGCAGGATGAGTCTTTGTGCTAGTGCCATCTTACATCCATCTACCACAGCGAGAATCCAGCTTAATGCACAAAAACGGCAGCATATAGCGGGCAGAATGGTAGATCTCAACATCCCGCTTACCATGCAAACACTAGAGAACATTTTGCAGGTGGTCAATAGAGAGATTGGGCAAACCTCTCAATTTAATTTCATCAATCCGCAGCGCCGCAATTATGCAGAATATTCCAATCTACCTAAGACGCATGTCTTTCTCAAACCTACCGGCGAAACCAATGTGTATGTCAAATTGAAGGATATGTTTGAGACAGCAGAGGGAGGATCTAAAAAATTCGAAAAAGCCCTATCCATGGTCTTTTCGGCCGAACCATTGCCCAAAGTGGAATTAGTCGCGAGGTTGACTGCTTTCCCTGAGGCGGCTGATGAAGTTTTAGCGGAAGCTAAATTGCTCCAGCAGCTTACATCGGAGTTCATTTGTGGGGTGCAGGATTTTGCTGCTTACAAAAATGATGAAAAGTGCGTGATCTATGCTCCCCTTGGAGACTTTGGGGATCTACTCGATTATTTTACGGCTCATATCCAGCAGTTCACTATACAAGAACGTTTTCCCCTGGTGTTACAAATGTTTAGACAAATGAGCCAGGCGGTCAAATTTACGCATGATCTCGACATTGTCCATGCTGATATCAAGCTTGAGAATTTCTTTGTAGCGCAGCAAGGTGATACATTCAAGGTGATGTTGGGAGATTTTGGTGCAGCATACGGACATCCTGAAAGGTTGACTTTAGATGAGCATTTTCTGGGCACTCCCTCTTACTATTCGCCTGAATTTCTAAGTTACATCCTTGATAATATCCTTTTTGATAACGTGGATCCGCAGAATATTGGAAAACCTTCGGATATGTGGGCTCTGGGATGCTGTTTTTACACCCTCTATCATGATGGGAAAATGCCTCGTTGGACATCCCTGATCGATTCTATAGGTGATCTATTAGGTCTTTACAATCGAAAGACAAAGTGTGAAAACGACGAGAATCACTTTGATGCTCCTGATACAAAGCCAAAGCCGCCCCTTTTAATGACTGGCAAAGAGAAGAAGAGCTACATCGAGCAATCTAAAGCCTTAGAAGCTAGAATTATGCAGCAGTCTGCTACCCATTTGGTGCATTTTCATTTTCAAAAGGATGTGCCGAATCTAGCTAAGCAGGATGCAGAGTTAGATGAATTGCAGACGGCCATTAGCGACTTTGTCGAAAAGCTTCAGGATTTTGATGTGCTAGACTCCGAAGTCATTAGAGCGATTAAAGACTTGGTCAATGTTGCTAGAATTAAGATGGAGCAGGCTTGGGAAGCATTAGATCTGGTGCCTGCGCCAGAGCAATCTATAGATAAATTGCTCTGGAGAATGCTAAAACACAATAGCGCTCAACGGATAGAGGCCAAGCCCCTGGTGGATTTATTGACTCGGGGTGATTGACACGCTGCAAAGTGTGCCGGTAAGAATCTTTGCCACGGGCTTTTTGCCAGAACTCCATTTAAATTCATGTGTGGTAGGATCTGTTTCGGGTTCGATAGTCACTGCAATGACAGGTCCATTGCCTGGAGCTAGATAACTCACTAGATCACTATTAAGCACCAGTTTTTGTATGCTGTCGTGAGAAATGACATAGGGTGAAATTTGAGTCACTCTGCCCGCTAAAGTTCCATATTTTTGGGGGTTAATGATAGGCACAAGAATGGTGGCGCTATCACCAACAGCGACCGAGGCCCCTTGCTCGACAGGCAGATATACATAAACACGATAGTCTGGTGGAAGGTCGCTTTGCACTTCCATGAGCATTAATGGACTGCCGCGATGTAATATTTCTCCGGGGCTAACGAGTAATTCGAGCACTTGGCCATTGTGTGGACTTTGCACTTGGTAATAGTGTTCTTGAAATTGCAGGAGATCTCTATCTTCAATGGCCTGAAAGAGATCACTTTCTTTGCTTTTGAGATCATCGGTGCGATAGCCCTTTGTGAGATTGAAGCGTATGTTTGCGATGGATGATTCTAATGTTTCACGTTCGACTTTGGCCGACGATAATCTATCTTCAGCATTTGACACATTGGCAGGGCTCACAAGGCCTTGATCAAGCAGTTTCTTTTGTGTAGCCAGCTCTGTTTCGAGGTGCTCGATTTGGTGGTCGAGTTGGGCTACATTATATTCTTTGGCCGCCATTTCTCTGTTATTGGCTTGCTTTTCTGCTGCGCCTTCTTTTTCGACATCTTTTTTGAGTTTTTCAAAATCGCGAGTCGTATTTTCTACTTTTAGTTTGGCTCTGGACAATCTAATATCGTAGTCATGATCTAGCATTTGTACGACAATTTGATCTGTTTTGACTTTGTCTCCCGCCTTAACATTCACGGCTTTTACGACTCCATCGACGCGCGTATTAACTGTAAAAAGTTGAGCATTGTTGTCGTAAAAGATCCCTTTCACATCGATGGTGCCACTAGATGTGGCGGTGGAGCTGTCTGATGTGAGCGTAGGGCGTGGCCAAAAAATCACCGCCAGAAGTACCACGATAGCAAGAGCAATCCAGACCTTCATGGGCACGGCTGGATTGTGATGGGACGTGGTATGAGGAGCATGATTATTTTGGGGATCCTTATCAAAAGATGGGGATGGATTGTCTTTTGCCATAAGTCGCTTGCCTCTAAAAAAATTCCTTACAATCGTTTAGTACTACACTATATAACTTAAAAACCCAGTTTATCTTTAGGATACGGTTTACTTCCTGAAGTCTGGGAGGTTGCTGACATTGAGTAATTCGATGATGTCGCAGTCATCCGTCTGTTTAAATATGGTCGATGTTAAAAAGCGCAGCAAGGCGATATTTTGCATGTATTGTGTTTTGATAGACACGCGTTGCAGCAGCGCATTAGTTAATCTACCTTCGAAAGAGATAAGATCAAAGAGTGAGATCATATTAGCTTGTAGTTGGATCACGCCCCCTTCAAATAAAATGCGGCTAATGCGCACATTTTCTTCGGACTCATTTAAAGCAGCCTTAAGACTTACTTGTTGAAATAAAGCAGTGCGTAAACTTGCGATGAGTTGCTGTTTGGCTAATTGCACAGCGAGGATGGCTTGGGCATTTTCCGCTCTGCGCTGTTGCCATTCGCCAATGGGACCATCATTATATAGAGGCATTGAAAAATTAACGCCGATGTTCCAGTTGGTTTGGGGGCGATGCATTTCAAGCGGCGATACCAATGGTTTGCCTCTTTCGCCGATTTCGAAATTGTGTGTGCTCACCCCCCCTACGACGTCTAGAGTAGGAAGACGGTCATTAGTGGCACCAGTAAGGAGTATTTCTGCTTCAATTTGACGCAGGGTAGCTGCTTGGATCTTGTATGCATAGGTGGTGGCATAGGAGATGTAATTCATGAACTGGCTGTGGAAATCTGTCGTATCTAGAGGTGGGATCACGATATCATCAGTCAGAGACATGGGGAACTCGGTAAAATCGCATACAGAGATATCACCCATGGCTAGTTTGAGAGATTGTAGGCTGGCATAGAGACTTTGTTGGGCCTCTATGATATTTAGTTCGTAGTTGATCATTTGCTGTTGCGGCTGGTAGAGATCGTCGCGGGCATACTGATCATTTTTGATCAATTCTTCTATGTTTGTGGTAAGCTCTTTGATCCGTTTGTAGGCCTCTCGATTAATCAACAGCTCTTTTTGCGCTTCAACAACTCCCCAATATTCATTGGCTGTATTGAAAATGGCTTGGCTGATAGCTTGGAAGTTGTCGTAATAGGTAGCATAAAGTTCATATTCATCAGCCTTTTCTTGCATCCAGTCAACACCATACAGAAAACCACGTAGGAGGGGTTGCACCACTTGAAAGCTAATGAATCCAGTATTGTCTGTGGGTGGGGCGTCAAAGGGGTCGTTGGTTTTATCGAAGCCTACTTCGAAGGCAAAAGAAGTTCCAGGACGTGTGCGCATGGTCGCTCCAGCAGAACCTGTGGTTTCATTGCCATGCTTTGAAGTTTTGAGGGGGGAGTGAAGTAAATTATGTTGATCAATGTATTCCCCACTGGCTTGTAAATAATAATCGAAAGGGGCAGCACTGGATTGTAGGACGCCTTTACTGATGCTAATGTTGAGTCTTTCGATTTGTAAGCTGATCTGATTTTGCAATGTAAAGGCAATAGCACCTTGGAGGGAAAAAGGAGCGCCTTCTTTCGGAATGATCGAATTGGCTAACAAGGCTTCATTAACTTGAACTTCTTTATTAGAATCAAAAGGTGGAAGCGGCGCAGGAGACTTGGGGATGTTGGCGGCTTCAGCTTCTTTGACTAAGGTGTCATTTTTTAGGGCTGTAGGAATGGTGTCGGCGTGCATAGAACTCAAAGGCGTAAGGGTCAATAGGATCCCTAGAAATCGAATGTATTGTTTATGCATATTTTCAGATGATGTGTTTGTTTTTAGCCTATGCGTGATCTATTAATTTCATTATTATAGAGTTTTTTATGTGCGAGATTGGTAGCTGAAAAAAGATCTTTTGCCCGATACCAATCTTAAAAAAACCTATATACAAGTTTCGTACGATTGCTATCAAGTTTTTTACATTTTTTTTGCAAGAAACAACGGTTGAACTTTTATGAAGATGCTATTTCCGGAATAATCTCGGAAGTGAGCGTAAATTTTAGAGGGATAGCTTTATTTAAAAGGCGAGACTGGGTGTGTGGCGAAGAGAATAGCGAAAAATTCTTCCCAATCGGTTTCATGCAGAGCTGGCAGAATATAAAGAGGGTCGAGTCCGATGCTGTTAGCAAATTCATCGGCGTGCGGAAGGATATTATTGAAACTATGTTCTTGATTTAGGGCATTGGTAAACATATCGGCTAAATCCCCCCATAAGAAACTTCGTTTCCTGATTTTATGTAGAAAAGAAAGCAGGGTTGGATCGTTAATACTCGCTGTCAATATTTGCATGGGGTGGAGATGGTCCAGTCTATTAGCGACTCTTTTTAAGGCGTTTTTAGAATTATTGATTTTAATCAGAGAGTCATTAGCCAACACATTTAACAGGTAGTAGAGGTCGTGTTTTTCTTGGTCGCTTATGTATTGATAGAAGTCGCGAGGTGTTTGACGTTTTGGGGATTGGGCTGCGCGGATCAAAACCGAATTTTGGGTGGTTTTGAACTCTAGCTCGATTGCTGGGGTGGAAAGAATAGGATCGTAATTAGATGTAAGACCTAGATGCCTTTTTGGCTCTAAATGCTGATAGATAGCTTCGATCACTTTATCGAATGAAGTCTCAGCATCGATATCTATCTGATGACGTTTCCCATTGATTTCTTCCACGATCAGATGTTGTGCAAAGCCGCTGGTGGCTGTTAATAGACATAGAAAACTAAGCAGTTGTTTCTTCATATCAACCTCAAACACAGGTATTTAATATATATTAGTATAGAGTAACTCTTTTAATTTGTGAACATAATTTGATTTCAAAAATATAATACTTAGTAGAATAAATTTATATTTCATTATCAGTTGACAAAAACATTTGCTTGTTATAGCTTTTGCAACCTCAGACCGAAAAAAAACAATTGGGAGTTAATAATTATGCGTAAATCAATCATTACTTTGATGACAGCTTTTGCGTTTTGTGCAAGCTTAAATCTACATGCGAACACGACAGAAGTTCATCCTGGCTATACTGTTGAAACAATAAATGAAGGCTACCACATGGATGGTTGCCATCCAGACATGTGCTGCCAAACGCATCAACTATGTGATGCCGTGCGCCCCTTTCAACTAGCGTTGTACAATCCATATCAATTTGTAGATCAGACCACATCGATCTACGGTATGCGCTTGAATCTTATTTATGGTGTTAATGATAAAGTGAAAGGCTTGGATTTGGGCCTAATCAACAGTGTATGCCACAACATGCTAGGTTTGCAAGCCGGTGTATGGAATCAAGTCAGTGGTGAACTCTGCGGATTACAAGCTGGTGTTTTCAATGAAGTTTGTGGTAAAGCCATGGGCTGGCAGTATGGTGTCGTTAATGTCGCTTCCAGCGTCTATGGTGGCCAAACTGGTGGTGTAAACATTGCTCACTGCGAGCTAGCTGGTATTCAAGCAGGTGCTTACAACTACGCACATTGTGCAAATGGTTTTCAAGTCGGTGTGGTCAATCAATGCTATGGCATTGAAGGCGTACAGATCGGTGTGATAAACTGGGCGGCAGAACTTCGTGGCGTGCAAATCGGCCTTGTCAACTGTCTCGTAGGTTGCGAGTGCTTCAGAATTTTGCCCGTGATGAACTTTGCTTGGTAATATATAGCTAAAGCGATCTAAGGTATAAGTCCGTAGCGCTTAGCGCAGGATGCCTGAACATGGCCCATAACGACCCTTGGGAGCTTTTGAACGCGAACTTCGCATTCAAAAGCTCCGGGGGGTCGTTTTTGAAGATAGGCAATATGGCGAATAACAATAGCTATTTTAGAGCTCTTACAATTGCAGGTTTTGATGGCAGTGGAGGAGCTGGTCTTCAGGCTGATTTAAAGACTTTTTCAGCCTTAGGTTGTTACGGTATGACAGTCGTCACAGCGGTCACTGCTCAAAATACGACCGGTGTGAAATCTATTTATAGTATCCCAGAAAAATGTATCGAAGAACAACTACTCGCTATCATCGATGATATCGGGATCGATGCTCTCAAGATAGGCATGTTACATCGATCAGAAATCGTACATGTCATAGCTAAAGTATTAGCCAAGCAATCTTCCGCCAAAATCGTCTTAGATCCAGTGATGTTGGCCAAAAGCGGCGATCTTCTCCTAAGTCCAGATGGTGTAGAGCTGATGAAAAGCGCTTTATTTCCCATCACCACTCTCCTTACTCCCAACCTACCCGAAGCTTCTGTCCTTTTAAAACGTGCAATCACTTCCATCGAGCAGATGGAAGAGGCAGCCGTGGAATTGATGGGTATGGGACCAAAAGCTGTTGTCATCAAAGGGGGGCATTTAGCAAACGGTTCATGTAGTGATTGTTTGTGTATTCGCGACTCGACTCCCAAGATTTTTTGGTTCTCCTCCCCGCGTTTTGAAAGCAAAAATGTGCATGGAACCGGATGCACATTTTCGGCAGCAGTGACAGCATATCTATGCCAAGGACTTGAAATCCGTAAAGCTGTTGAACGAGCAAAAGACTATATTACAGGCTGCATTAAAGCTGGGGCTTCGTATCAAATTGGCACTGGACATGGGCCTGTGCATCACTTTTACGCGCAATGGAAATAACCCTAGTCCATACATAACTTCCGCTGCCCTGCCCAAACTATTTAACTGTAAGTTATTTGAGCATTATCGCCTGATTTTGTTTTCAACGCAAAGGAGGGCAAAGTTCGCAAAGGCGCAAAGTAAAGGCATGCAAACAGGTTTCTAGCTTAGAATGCAAGATGTTAATTGATAACTAACTTAAGATGATATGTAAGTTAACTCCAGCTCTTTTGGATTGCTGAGGCAATCCAAAAGACGGGCTTAGCACATATCGCTGAGGGCGATGTGTGCGTAATTTTTGTCTGCGACGCTTTTATGTTCGCATAAAATAAAAGCGTCGCAGACAAAAAGTATGTTAGCAGCGCTCTAAGCGCTGCTAACAATGCCCCTCTTTTAGATTGCCTCAGCAATCTAAAAGTGCTGGAGTTAGCATTCATAAGATTTTAGGACCGATACATGTAGCATCTTGCATTCTAAGCTAGAGACCTGTTTGCATGAGACATGCCTTTACTTTGCGCCTTTGCGAACTTTGCCCTCCTTTGCGTTGAAAATAAAATCGGACGACAATGCCACATGACTTGCAGTTAAATAATTTGGGCACGGGCAAGGGCAGGGGCGAGGAATTTAGGTGTAGGAGATTTAGTGATAAATTTTTTCTAAACTAAAATCTATTTTTCACTATAGTAAATTCACTAATTAATCAAGGGAGGGTGTCATGTCAGGTTGTGGCAGCAATGCACATAAGGATCAAAATAATAAGAGTGCTTGTATAAAGCCCTATCCCAACTCAGAAAAGTTTTATGCACCTGGTAAACTCCATCATGATGTCAAAGTAGGCATGCGGAAAATAAAACTTGAGGCCTCAAAATCACAGCCACATATGGCCACAGAGTTTTATGCATATGATACTTCAGGGTTGTATACGGATCCCAATAATACGCGCACGGCGATGGATGGCCTCCCCAAAATACGTCAAAAGTGGATCGAGGCGAGAGAAAAGCTGGGCCCTATCCGCACCCAAATGTATTACGCTAGACGTGGGATCATAACGCCAGAAATGGAATATGTCGCTATCCGCGAAAATTCTATGCTGAAAGATGCTCCAAAAGTACAAGGCGAGTCGTATGGTGCCCACATTCCACCTGTAGTCACACCAGAATTTGTACGCGATGAAGTCGCTCGAGGGCGCGCCATCATCCCTGCAAATATCAACCACCCTGAAAGCGAACCCATGATCATCGGAAGGAATTTCCGTGTTAAGGTGAATTCTAATATCGGTAATTCGATCATTAGCTCTTCTTTAGAAGAAGAAATTCAAAAAGCTGTGTGGTCCACCTATTGGGGGGCCGATACCTTGATGGATTTGTCAACAGGAAAAATGATCCACGAAACGCGTGAACATGTCTTAAGAGCTACACCCATCCCTGTGGGTACTGTGCCAATCTACCAAGCCCTAGAAAAGGTGAAGGGCGATCCCACAAAACTCTCATGGGAAATTTATCGCGAAACACTCATTGAACAAGCTGAACAAGGCGTTGATTATTTTACCATTCACGCTGGTGTACGTAGAGATTTCGTACCATTAACCAAACGCCGTATCACAGGCATCGTTTCGCGCGGCGGTGGCATCATGGCCTTATGGTGCACGGCAAATAAAAAAGAGAGTTTTCTTTATGAGCATTTTGATGAAATTTGCGAAATCCTGCAGAAATACGATGTCTCATTCTCCCTAGGGGATGGTCTGCGCCCAGGATGTACTGCAGACGCCAATGATGCCGCGCAATTTGCCGAATTAGAAACCCTTGGAGAATTGACCAAGACCGCATGGAATTATGATTGTCAGGTGATGATTGAAGGACCAGGGCATATCCCTCCACATCTCATCAAAATCAATATGGAAAAGCAGTTAGAAGTTTGCCATGAAGCGCCTTTCTATACCCTAGGACCACTGACTACAGATATTGCTCCTGGATATGATCACATCACCAGTGCTATCGGCGCGTGCATGATCGGATGGTATGGATGCGCTCTCTTATGCTATGTCACCCCTAAAGAACACTTAGGACTCCCTAACCGCGAAGATGTACGCCAAGGATTGATGGCTTATAAAATAGCAGCACACGCTGCCGATCTAGCAAAAGGGCTTCCCGGAGCACGTTTGCGCGATGACTTACTTTCGGCAGCGCGCTTTGATTTCCGTTGGGAAGATCAGTTCAATATGTCGTTAGATCCCGAAACCGCCAAACGCTATCATGATGAATCGTTGCCACATGAGGGAGCCAAGAGTGCTAAATTCTGTTCGATGTGTGGGCCCAAATACTGTCCAATGCGAATGACGCAAGATATTCTGGCAGCTGAAGAGCAGGCTGAAGAAAAAGAAGCAGAATTGGCAGTAGCTGCTGAAGCACCTTCTAAAATGAAGGTTCTTCAGTGACCGACCGTATTGCCATCATTGGATCGGGGGTGGCGGGTTTACTCATGGCAGAGCAATTTTTCAGTCGAGGCTGGAAAGTGCATGTCTATGAAAAATCCCCCTCCCTTGCAGAGACATCTGTGGCATGTTCGTATGTGGCTGCCGCTATGCTGGCACCCTATTGTGAGTTAGAAAAAGCTGAGTCTATCATTGCCGAATGGGGAGTGGCATCACTCCCTCTTTGGAAAGAGTTGATTGAACGCTGGTGTCCAGAAGCCGGTAGTCCTATTTTTGGGACATTTGCAGTGGCATTTAACCGCGAAGCAGGTGAGTTAAATAGGTTGAAGCAAAGTATCGATAAGTTTGATCCACAAGCTGCTGCGTGGATTAATTCTAATAAGATTCATGAGATGGAGCCGGATTTAGGGTCAAAGATTAATCGTGCGTTATGGATCCCGCAAGAAGGGTATCTCGATGGCTCATTATTTTTACAAACTATAGCTCAGAAATTGGCCGAAAAAGGAGTTGTCTTTCACTATGGTGTTGAGGTGAAAAAGATTTATTCACACACCATTGAAACAGCCCAAAAGAAAGAAACTTTTGCATGGGTGATCGACTGTCGTGGTTTGGCAGCGAAACAAGATTTAAAAAATTTAAGGGCTGTACGTGGTGAAATCATCAGAGTCTATGCGCCTGAAGTCCATCTTAAACACACCATCCGCCTAATGCATCCACGCTATCCTGTCTATATTGTTCCGCGCAACAATCAGCATTATGTAATTGGAGCGACAAGTATTGAAAGTGCTTCTGATAGAACCATCACAGTACTTTCCACACTAGAGCTTTTGTCAGCAGTCTATAGCTTGCATTCAGGCTTTTCCGAAGCAAATATCATATCGACGATGGTTGGGTTGCGTCCTGCGTTCCCAGATAATATCCCAAAGGTGTATTGTGATAAAGGTCTGATGATTGTCAATGGCTTATATCGACATGGCTATTTAGTTTCCCCCTTCCTTTCACAAACCGTTGCAAACCATTGTGAAGGCGAAGCCATAACACCCCAATCCAAACTAAGGGGTCGTATGGAATTAACTTTTACAACTCTCGAGATGAATCGATTTTTCCCTCGAGAATTGAAAAGTTAATTCTATACGATCCCTAATTTTTAAGGATGAAATATGCAAATAATAGTGAATGGAAAGGAAGAACAACTGATTGATGAGCTGACTTTAAAAAATCTTTTGGATCTATTGAAAGCATCGTCGCCGTGGAGTGCTGTGGCTATTAATGGCTCATTTGTCCCACGCCATCAGTATGCATCGACATGGATAAAAGCAGATGACAGAATTGAAATCTTACAACCAGCTCAGGGAGGGTAATATGTGGGACCTCGGAGATAGCCGCCTCATTATAGGCTCAGCACGTTATTTTTCACCAGCCATTTTAGCCCAAGCTGTAGAACGCTCTAGAGTTGGCATTGTCACAGTTTCATTGCGACGTGAAACCCATGGAGATGGGTTTTGGAAAATTCTTAAGGATTTGCCCATCAAAGTTCTCCCCAATACTAACGGCTGTTATACCGCCCGTGAAGCTGTGACAGTGGCAGAGATGGCTCGGGAGATTTTTAATACCAATTGGATCAAAGTAGAAGTGCTGGGAGATAGTTATACACTTCAACCCAATCCTATTGAGCTAATTGAAGCCTGTAAAGAGCTCATTCAGCGGGGATTCGAAGTGTTTCCCTATATGACAGATGACTTAGTCATCGCTCAAAAGCTTGTCGACGCGGGATGTCGCATCCTGATGCCTTGGGCTTCACCTATAGGCACTGGACGCGGAATTATGAACCCCTATGCCTTGCAGACATTGCGCATGCGCTTTCCTGATACTACCTTGATTGTTGATGCAGGCTTAGGAAAACCCTCACAAGCCTGCCAGGTTATGGAAATGGGATTTGATGGGGTATTATTAAACACTGCAATCGCTATCGCACAAGATCCTCCTGCAATGGCGGAAGCGTTTTCCGAAGCCGTAAAATCTGGTAGAAGGGCCTATTTGGCTGGTATGATGGAAGCGCGCGACATGGCGGAGCCCAGCACACCTGTGCTAGGAACCCCATTTTGGCATATGGCTAAATAGACAGCTTGCCTAACTTAACTTTCGTGCCCGTGTGCGTGCCCGTGTGCGTGCCCGAACTTCAAAACCAAAGATCGGGAATTGCGTATGGGTAAGTTCGGGCACGGGCACGGGCACGCACACGGGCACGAAAGTTAAGTTAGGTACAAAGATTAATATTGAATTGGATTTAACTTATGCTATCGAAACAGGAAATACAGCGTTACCAAAAGCATCTAAGCCTCGGGGGATTTGGTGTTGAAGGGCAAAGCCGCCTAAAAGCCGCAAAAGTACTCATTGTGGGCATGGGAGGCTTGGGAACTCCTGTCGCATTGTATCTCTCAGCGATGGGAGTCGGAACCCTAGGCCTATTTGACTTTGATCGTGTGGACCCAACGAATTTACACCGACAAATTATTTACCATGAAGACGATGTTGGCCAACTCAAAGTAGAAGCTGCGCGCAACTACCTGCAGAAACAAAATTCGTTAACAAACATTCAAATATTTCCCAGAGCATTTACCCTGGATGATGTAAACATACTCAATGATTTTGATTTAGTAGTCGATGGCACAGATCAATTTGCCATGCGCTATCTGTTGAATGATGTGTGTCGATTAAAAGGGATCGGTTATGTCTTTGGAGCAATTCAAGGCATGCGCGGCATGTGTGCTTTATTTTGTCCAGGAAGAGGTCCATGTTATCGTTGCCTATTTCCTGAAGAGCCTCCCAAGGAGATGTTTCCTACCTGCGCATTAGATGGAGTGTTAGGGATAACGCCTGGACTCGTTGGCATGCTTCAGGCCACAGAAGTAATTCAGTATTGTGCCCATCTGACATCGCCTCTAAACGCCATTGTACACACTGTTTGTGTTACTCCTTTGCATTTCCAAAGATATGAATTAGAAAGAGATCCCGAGTGTCCTCTTTGCAGTGGTCGTATTACACAACTGGATCTTCTCCATCCTATAACAGAAGCACCTCTCGAAATCACATTTCATGCCATGCGGAAATTGCAGGCTACTGGTGCCCCCGTACAAATTGTCGATATCCGTACACATGAAGAAAGAAATGCGGGTGGAGTCATTGAAACGAGTGTGCATATCCCCCTTTCTGAGTTAAAAAATAGTTCTCGACAACTTCTTAATCCAGAATGCACGATCGTTTGCTATTGTCGTTCAGGATGTCGTTCACTGACCGCTGTTGATCTATTAAAACAGGCAGGTTTTGAAAAAGTATTTAGTCTTCAAAATGGCCTAAGGGACATACGAACATGACAACATATCTAAGCTGTGGAGTAAATATCAATGCCGCCCAAGAGCTTGTAAAGAGACTTAAATCTCGTTTTCCACAGATTGGTGGCTTTGGTGGGTTGTATCCCTTAGGAGATCAGTATCTCGTAGCAGGCGCTGATGGTGTAGGCACTAAGTTAAAGATAGCCTGTCAGCAGCAAAAATACGATACCATTGGCATCGATCTTGTTGCCATGTGCGTTAACGACATTCTTACAACAGGGGCAAAGCCATTATTCTTTTTGGATTACTTTGCTACCTCAAAACTAGATATCGAACAAGCCACGCTCGTTCTTGAAGGTATCATCAAGGGGTGTGAAGCATCGCAATGCCTATTGCTTGGAGGGGAAACCGCCCAAATGCCAGGAATGTACCAAGCAGGCGTATTTGATCTTTGTGGCTTTGCTGTAGGTATCGTCAGCAAAGACAAATTAATCGATGGTAAATCGATTGTAGCAGGTGATAAATTAGTAGCCTTGCCCTCGAGTGGTATTCACAGCAACGGTTATTCATTAATTCGCAAATTGCTGGAGGAACACCACGTTGATTTAACCTTTGAAACTGAACTTAAAGACAATTTATTAATTCCCACCAGAATCTATTATCATGAGATCTCCACTTGGATCGAACACTATGTCATCAAAGGTATCTGCCATGTTACAGGAGGGGGCTTAATTGAAAATGTTCCACGAATCTTACCCGAACACTTAAAAGCCATTATCGATACGCAAACATGGCAACCTCCTACCATTTTTAACTACTTTCAACAGCTAGGATCTATTGAAAAACAGGAAATGTACCGTACATTCAATATGGGAGTCGGACTTGTCGTAGTGTTGGAGAGTGCAGAAGCAGCTCGCCTTTGCTCTACACATAGTGAATGTCTTATTATTGGTGAAGTAGCTTTCGGACATGGTGTGGATTTATGTTGACATTGCCCTCGACGACCACGTCACATGCAGAGCCTGGCTACACCTTTGTCACTTGCTATCAACCTGGAATTAAAGATCCAAAGGCTGAGCGATTAAAGCACCTCATTACCCATTATTTCCATTTGCAGATCGATGAGGTTACGATTTCTCAAGTGTATACGATCAAGCTTGACTTTACAGGGCAAGAACTTGAAAAGGTGCAGAATGCCTTGATTGATCCTGCCTGTGAAATGTTAGATCCTGGAAATAGGTATGCATGGGCTGATCATACCGTTGAAGTGTCTTTCAAACCAGGCATAACCGATAGTGTTGTGCACACTTTGCAAACAATGATTCAAGACTGTTTAGGGCGATCATTTGCTGATAATGAAAGCGTGTCGACTGCCATTCGTTACTATTTCAAAGGCAATCTAAGTCGGCGTGAAATCGATCTCATCAGTAAACAACTATTAGCGAATGAGTTGATTCACGATATTAACAGTTTAGCGTCACACCCAGCTAGTGTTAACGACACGCAGGACACATTACCAGTACAGCAACACCAACAGATAATTCCCAATATGCTCAATATGTGTGATGCGGAGTTGCTCTCTTTGAGTCAAAGTAGATGCCTTGCGCTTAATCTAGATGAAATGCGCACCATTCGCGATTACTATAAGCAAACAAGCACGCAAACCCTGCGACAGCATGCCCATATGCCTGCTTTTCCCACAGATGTCGAACTTGAAGCCCTGGCTCAAACATGGAGCGAGCATTGCAAACATAAAATCTTTAACGCTAAAATTCACTATCATGAAAATGGAAAAATCGAGGTGATTGATAGCTTATTTAAAACATATATCAAAAAAGCAACGCAACATATAGCTCAGAACGTTGATTGGCTTGTTTCCGTGTTTGATGACAACGCTGGCATCATTAATTTTAACCTAAATTACGATTTAGCATTTAAAGTGGAGACGCATAATAGCCCTTCTGCTTTGGATCCTTATCATGGGGCCTTAACAGGAATTTTAGGTGTAAATCGCGATATCTTAGGGACAGGAATCTGCACTAGACCGATTGCCAATACGAATGTGTTGTGCTTTGCCAACCCCCACTTTACGGCTCCATTGCCCCCTCGCTTGCATCATCCAAAACGCGTGTTTGAAGGGGTTCGGTTAGGAATTGAACATGGAGGCAATAAAAGTGGTATCCCTACAGTTAATGGAGCGATCGTTTTTGATAATAGTTATTTAGGTAAGCCTCTTGTCTATTGTGGCACTGCAGGTATTATTCCTAAAGCCATCCATGGCAAGAAAAGTTCTTTTAAAACAGTGTTGCCCAATGATAAAATTATTGTTGTCGGAGGAAAAACCGGACGAGACGGCATTCATGGTTCCACTTTCTCTTCTCAAGCTTTGCAAGCGAGCAGTCCGAGCAGCGCGGTCCAAATCGGTGATCCCTATACGCAAAAGAAGCTTACAGACTTCTTGCTGGAGGCACGCGATCAAGAGTTGTTTCGCTGTTTAACAGATAACGGAGCGGGGGGATTATCGTCATCTGTGGGTGAGATGGCATTGCTTAGCAATGGATGTGAGTTGTATCTCGATAGAGTACCATTGAAATGTGCCACTTTAGAGCCCTGGGAAATCCTTGTTAGCGAATCACAAGAGCGCATGACTTTGGTTGCCGACCCAGAGAAAATCGATCCTTTGATCGCTTTGGCTAAGCACTATGAGTTGTCAATTGCCGAAATAGGCCATTTCACAAACTGTGGTTTCATGCATGTTTTTTATGAAAATAAATCTGTCGCTTTATTGGAGATGGAATTTTTGCATCATGGTGTTCCGCAAATGGAGTTGCAGGCGGAATGGTTTGCTTTTAAAAATGCAGCGACATTAAGCGGGAAAGCTTGTGATCATAGACATGATCTGCACCGGCTGTTAAGGCGCTTAAACATCTGCAGCAAAGAGACCATTATCCGTCAATACGATCACGAAGTGCAAGCTGGCACGATGTTAAAGCCATTGGTGGGAGTGGCAAATGATGGCCCCTCCGATGCCTCGGTATTGCAGCCTATTGAGCTGCAAAGTACTTGTGAGGGAATTGTCATTGCCAACGGCATTTGTCCACGCTACAGCAGGCGTGATACGTATCATATGGCAGCAAATGCCATCGATGAAGCGCTTAGAAATTGCGTGGCTGTAGGTTGCAACCCCGCACGTATAGCAATCTTAGATAATTTTTGCTGGCCAGATCCCATTTACCACCAGATGAATACTCCTGATGGGAAATTTAAGCTAGCCCAGCTTGTCCGAGCCAACAAGGCGCTTTATGATACTGCCATAGCGTTTGGTACGCCGATCATTTCAGGCAAAGATAGTATGAAAAACGATTACGTCATGGACGAGATTAAAATTTCTGTTGTCCCCACCCTACTCATCTCTGCCATTGGAAAAATCGATGATATTCATTGTTCCACCACCATGGATTTAAAACAGAGCGGTGATTTGCTTTATCTAATAGGTATCACAAAAAACGAACTTGCTGAATCCGAATATGCCCAGATGAAAAATGAGTGTGCAGAACATATCCCCGTTGTTAATTGTCAATTAGCCAAAAAGATCTATCACAACCTACATCAGGCTATACGTAAAAAACTTGTCCATTCTTGTCACGATTGTTCTGATGGGGGCTTTGCTGTCGCTCTGGCAGAAAAAGCTTTTGCTGGAGGCTTAGGCGTGTATGTCGACCTCGATCTGCTCCCATGTGATGGTCAGCTGGAACCTTGGCAAAAACTATTTTCAGAATCTGCAAGTCGATTGATCGTCTCAATACCTCATAGTAATAAAGTCGACTTTGAAACTCTTTTAGGCGATATCCCTTTTGCCTGCATTGGCACGGTGCGTAGTGATGAGCGCTTCATCATCCATAGTGCTGATACGATTCTTATTGATGATACCATAGATAGCTTGAAACACTCGTGGCAAGAACCGCTGAAGCAGGAATTTATCCAATGAAGGTGGTTAAGGCGCTCATCATCAAAGGCAATGGAATCAACTGCGAAAATGAAATGAGTGTGGCATGTCAACGGGCTGGTGCCATGACAACTCTTACACATATTCGAGATTTTATTGATGGGATTGTTTCATTAAACCACTATGATTTCCTCCTGTTTCCTGGGGGGTTTTCATTTGGTGATGACATGGGAGCGGCAAAAGCTTTGGCTAATCGCCTAAAATATAGCAACCATGGCCAGGTATTCGATAATCTGCACAGCTTCATTCAACATGGAAATCTTGTTCTGGGGGTCTGCAATGGCTTTCAATTGCTCCTTAAACTTGGTTTGTTTTCTCAAAGTGAAACGTTTGAAGCGGCCTTACTTCCCAATGCCAATGGGCGTTTTGAAAATCGCTGGTGCCACCATAAAGTTGTATCCTCCCACTGTGTCTTCACACAAGGAATCGATCAGCTACATTTACCTATTAGGCATGCGGAAGGACAGCTTAGGATCAAAAATTGGGATCAAGCTTGCGATGGCATGGTCGCCCTTCAATATGCCACCCAAAGTGGTACCCCCACGAGCAACTATCCTGACAATCCCAATGGCTCCATGGGCGCCATTGCTGGCCTTACGGATACAACCGGCCGAATTTTAGGCATGATGGCACATCCTGAAGCTGCCATCCTGCCCATACACCATCCCGATTGGCATCGCTCGAAACGACTCGAAGGGGATGGAGCTAAAATATTCAACAATGCGATCCAATGGCTGATTAATAGGTAAAAATGAAAATATTCATCATAGGAACAGGTGGACGTGAACATGCTTTGGCACATACTTTCTGCACACAAGGTCATGCCATCTATTGCTTACAAGGGAATCCAGGCCTAGAGGCATTGGCTACAGAAGTCTTCCAGGGTGCCGCAGATAATTTCGATGCTTTAGTCTCATTTGCAAAACATCATCATATTGATCTCACTGTTGTAGGTCCTGAATCCTACCTTGCAAAAGGGATTGCAGACTTTTTTCAGCAACGAAATCTCACTCTGTTTGGTCCAACACAACAAGCAAGCATCCTAGAAGCTAGCAAATGTTGGGCCAAACAATTTGCCAGCCGCCACCATATTCCTACAGCGCGCTACGAAATCAGCCACTCGTTGCAAGAAGCTAACACTATAGCTAGAGCCAAAATTACCAAGTGGAATGGCATTGTCATCAAACCCGATGGTCTTACCGGTGGTAAGGGGGTCACGATTTGCCAAACGCTTCAAGAAGCTGAATTGGCTATAGCATCTACCATGGGGAAAAATAATGCTGGCCTCAGCTCTTCAAAATTAGTGTTGGAAGAACGCCTTGAAGGACCAGAACTCTCGATTTTAGCCTTTTGCGATGGCACGCATCTCCTAGCGATGGTTCCAGCCCAAGATTATAAAAGATTGTACAATTACGATCGTGGTCCCAACACAGGAGGCATGGGGGCGTATGCGCCTGTCACTATTACTGAAGCGCTTCAACAAGAGATTCAAGATGATATTATCAACAAAACCCTTTCGGGATTGTTGGCAGAAAAGATTCTGTATCGAGGTATGATCTATTTTGGTCTTATGCTGACGCCAGCAGGTCCTAAGTTGCTCGAATACAACTGCCGTTTGGGGGATCCGGAAACACAAGTTCTTTTGCCTCTACTCCAAAGCGATTTGGCAGATCTCATGCTCGCTTGCTGTCATGGTACGTTATCAAAGCATACTCTTGCTTGGCACGAAAACCATGCTTGCTGTGTTGTCATGGCATCGAAAGAATACCCGGATATTTGTGAGCGCAATGTGCCTATCCATGGAATGGAAACTTTACAAACTCGAAGCCATCAACGCATTTTTCATGCCGGCACACAAAAGGATGAGCACGGTCATCTTTACACAAAAGGCGGTCGTGTGCTATCTGTGGTAGGCATAGGCAGCACTTTGGAAGAGGCGGGAACACGTGCCTATGTGGCAGTGAGCCAGCTCTCTTTTGCAGGGGCTCACTATCGCACCGATATTACGAGGCGAAGCTTAACTCTTTGTAGCTCGTAGCTAAGCCTTGCCCAGGAGAACTAAATGCTCAACATCGTCGTTTTTGGATCTGGCTTAGGTACAATTTTTGATGCGCTTGCTACACATCAAAACCTTGGCTTATATCAAATCATGGGCTTATTTTCAGATCGAGTTTGTCCCTGTCAGAGCATAGCGCTGAAACATCAAATTCCTGCGCTCGTTCATTCTTGGGAAGATTTTATCAATACATGCGGTGTCGAGCAAGTCACGCGAACCGCTTACGATCAATCGATTGTTGAATTACTCAACCACTTTTCCGAGAAACACAACAACCATATTGACCTCATCGTTATGGCAGGCTATATGAAAATTGTTAACACTCCGCTGATCCAAAAATTTGAAAATAAAATCATCAATGTCCATCCTGCTGATCTAACGATTTTAGACGATCAAGGGAAGCGACGCTATATCGGAAAAAATGCGGTCTATCAGGCTCTACAACAAGGGGAATGGCGCACGCGTTCGACGGTTATTTCCGTTGTCGAAGCTGTGGATGAGGGACCTATATTAGAACTTGGACCATGGGTGCCTTATGCAGAAACGTATCCTGTGACACTTGAAGCAGCCAAACGGCACCAAGCGAAACAAAAACAACTCAGCGATATACCAGCATGTTTGAATGTATTAAAGCGCATAGCCAAAGGATAATCGCATGTGTGGAGTGATTGGAATCATTAGTAAAACAGCGCTAAATAATGAAATATACCACGGAATCCTTCATTTGCAGCACCGTGGACACGATGCTGTTGGGGTTTTAAATTATAATCCCCATACGAAACAACAGGTGTTAAAGAAAAGCCTTGGTCTATTAACCGATAGTTTTATTACCACCCAACCTCTGCAAGGGACTTGCTGGAGTATCGGAAATGTGCGTTATACGACTTCAGGAAACAATTCACTGACTGACGCACAACCATTGGTTAATGAGGCGAAACAAACTTTAGGTATTGTCGTTAATGGCAATCTCACTAACTACCAAGGCATCAAAAACTCTCTGATTACCCAAGGGGCTGTTTTTACCACAGAAAGTGATGCTGAAATAATCTTGCGATCGATTGAACAACGCGTTTGCAATGAAACATGTACATTTAATGATATTTGTGAAGCTGTCAGTCATGTATACAATACTTTATCCGGAGCGTATTCGGTCATCGGTATGCTCCCGGGCTACGGACTATTTGCTTTTCGCGATCCCTTAGGCATACGACCTTTGCTTTATGGTGTCCATCCCGAAAATGGTAGCCATTGTTTCGCTTCCGAAGTTACTTCTCTTACTTCCTTAGGTTTTAAAGAAGTGAAGCCGATTCAACCAGGTGAAGTGATCTTCATTGATCATAATCACCAACAGCAACAGCGTTTAATCAAAAAAACATGTCATGCTCACTGCAGTTTTGAATACGCTTATTTTTCTCATCCTGACAATACCATGGAAGGTATAGCTGTGCGTAAGGCTCGCAAAAACCTTGGCGTAGCTTTAGCTGATAAAATCCGCATGATGAAAATCGCTGCCGATGTCGTTATACCTATTCCTAAAACAGGTTGTTTGGCTGCTGCTGCCTTAGCAGAAGTTCTTGACATTCCCTATGTGGAAGGTATTACCATTAACGTAGGGATAGGAAGATCATTCATTATGCCTTCACAGATGATGAGAGAGCGTACTTCACAGAGTAAATTCATTATCGATCCTTCGGTAATTAAAGGGAGAAACATTCTATTAGTTGATGATAGCATTGTGAGGGGGACAGTATCCAAAAGTGTCATCCAGCAAGTGCGCACAGCAGGAGCAAAGAATGTTTACTTTGCTAGCAGCTTTCCCCCTATCAAGCACCCTTGTATCTATGGATTGCATTTTCCTACTAACGAAGAGTTGATCGGTCATCACCGTGAGGTAGAAGAAATTGCGCGCATGATTAATGCCGATAAAATCATCTATAACGATATGCGTGATTTAAAAGAGGCATTGCAAATCGATGATTTTTGCGCGGGCTGTGTTACTGGAAATTATCCTGAATGATACTCTTGAGGGTGGCTGTGGCTGCGCGCGGAGTTGGAGATGCACAGATCGCTGAAACGATAGCTACACCACTTACCCCTGCTTGACATACCTCATCTACATTTTTGGCATCAATTCCACCAATAGCCACCACAGGGATATTGAGCTGTTGACACACTTCTCTTAAGGCTACAAGACCAACAGGTGGCGTTGTTTTGATTTTTGTTTGCGTGGGAAAAATATGCCCAAACCCTACATAGTCGGCTCCTTCCATTTCAGCGCGTTTTGCCTGCTCCAGCGTCGAAGCCGTGGCACCAATAAGTTTATCTGCACCCAGCAATTTACGCGCCACACTTAAAGGAAGGTCCGTCTGCCCCAAATGCACGCCAGAGGCATTTGTTGCCAGCGCGATATCAAGGCGATCATTGATGACCAGGGGGATATTCACTTGCTTGCAGATCTTCACGAGATCTAGGACAATTGCAAAAAGTTCCCTGCTGTAATCGCCCTTATGCCTGAACTGGATGCTATCAACCTTTCCATCAATCGCTGCTAAAGCTAATTCGACAATTGGCAGATGTGGTTTTGGCTCGGTGCTAAGCACAAGGTGTAGCCCCTGCATTCTATTGTTAGTACGCATCTAACTCCTTCTGAAAGGTGTTCACTGTTGCTCGCATATCATTCGTTTGGACGAACGCTCCAATGGCCGCAATCCCATATGCCCCGGCTGCTAGACAAGCTGCGGCTTGCTCAAAGGAAATGCCCCCGACCGCAATCACAGGAATAGAAAGCAGCTGTGTGACCATCTCTAGCCTTGAAATGCCTTGAGGCGGACCAAAAGCAATTTTGGAGGGTGTTTCAAAGATAGGACCAAATACAACATAATCCGCGCCTTCTTGTTGCGCTCTTAATGCAGATTCTACGCTGTGCGTGCTGACCCCAACAGTAAGTGAGGGTTTTAGTTTCTTCACCACTTGAGGCGAAAGATCCTTTTCAGAGAGATGCACGCCATCCGCATTAACTGCCAGTGCAATATCCAGGCGCCCATTGATGGTCAAAAAGGCCCTATATTCAGCTGTCAGCTGTCGTAGTTTATTTGCCAGCTGCCATAGCTCGCGTGCATGCATGTTCTTTTGACGCAGTTGTACCGTGCGGACCCCATTTTCACAAGCATTTGTCACAACCGAGATGATCTGCTGGCTATTAGCCGCATTGTCTGTTATCAGCATCAGTGGGGGCATGTGCATGGTCTAACCTCAAGAAAAATTATGTCGTTTATGAAATGTATAGAGAAAGCATTGACCTTTTTTAAAAAATTAATTACTATACGACAAAAGATCAGTATTCTCTTTTCGAAGAATTAATGTAATTGTTTTGTGAATATTAAGTCTTTTATGCCTGTCACGTTAATATCTATCCTGTAATTCCATCAATCATATTTAATAAAAAACATACAAAAGGAATATTATGTCTGCGCTTACAAGTTTAACAGCCACAGGGATACCACCAAACCCTTCGCCTACACCAAATGGTGTATCAGCTACCCCAGTTCTTTTACCACAAGGTGCAAATTCACATGAAGCAACAATGCATTATACCGCTATTCCAAGGCTTAAACGGGAAGCTTTACATGGACATTCCCGTCAGAAGATCCTTGCCTCACGCGTCCAAGCTTTGAGTCCTGTAAATGTTGTTTCAGAGCCTACGCCCGTTCAAAACAGTCCTAAGCTAGGTCGAAGAAGTACTACAATCGGCTTACCAACCATCAACACTCAAGAACTGCGCACACCGGATACAGCCAAAACACCGCTCTTTCATAGGAGAAGTAGAAGTGATTTTGCTCCATCGGGATATGGTAGAATGATCGCAACGGAGGGATGCTTGATCATCAATGCGGTTGCGAAGTCCACACCGCCTGGTGTCTCCAAACCTTCCACGCCGGATATTAGAGTGCAGAAGTCGACCCACGTGCAGCATGCATCACAAAGGTCACCAGCACCACTAACACCACTCTTACCGCCAGCGCCACCCGCATCGCCAGCACCACCCTTAACGCCAGCGACACATAAATTAAAAACAAACATTCGCGAACATCGTCCCTCTTCACGGGCGAATACCTCACTTAACGTCACGCGCCACAATTTCACTGAAAATGGAAAACAAATACTCAATCCTTAATTTTTGTATCTATAGGGGTTTAAAGGATAGCACAAGCGCAATGTGTGGGATCGTAGTGAAGGTTAATGCCAGATATTAAATTTGGATACATTTTACAAAGATGTTCGATCTCCTTAGTGGCAACTTTCAACCCTCTTAAATTGAGACTTAATAATGAGGGAATGTGCCAATTTTCAAGGCATTGTAAGAGCTCGGTTGTGGACAACCCGAGATCTTTGATGGGAATTATAGAAAAAATGCGCGCACAGTATGAAGAAAATAACCCAGGTTCGGTGTTATTAATTTCATAGATATCCTGGAGGAAATCATTTTTTGTGATCGGTGGTGGTACAAAGCGGGTTAGTTGGTTTAGTTTTGGGGTATCAAGAATGATCTTTACAGTAGTATAATTGAGGTGCGGGCAGTTGCTTAAGTCAAGTTCTTTTAAATCCTTATAGCACTCTCTTGCAGCAATCAACCTAATCGTCCAATTGGTGATACTACGGCAACCACTTAAGTTAAGAGTATGTAAGGAAATGTTCTCAGGATAGTGGTTAAGGAAAAAGTTATGGGTAACATAGTGGCAACGTGCGAGATTGAGATGTTTTAATCGACTGCTCCCTTTGGCTGCTACACAGCTTTGCAAAGCCGCTCCCAAAAATCGATCGCTAGGGATTTCAAAATCGGAAAAATCGAGTTTTGTGACTAGATGTCCACAGAATTTTAAGCTGCGCAAAAGTTGCTTAGGCAATATTTTCAATTTAGCAAGCTGTACGGTAGACAGGGATTCAGCCCGCGCACGGATTAACGCATTATCATGTGGTACTTCATCTAAATCGACAATACAGAGACCGGGGATATCATTTACTTGATCCATCTTTTCTACAGGGGTTAACACCTTGACGTGTGGTGTGTTATCTGCCAGGTTGATATCCGATTCAGTATGTTCCGCAATGCCGATTTGTAAATCGCTGATGTTGGGACAACGGATGAGAATTTCACTTAATTCTACAGAGGTAAAGGCCATCTGTCTCACATCCAGCTTTCTCACGAGGCGACCACAGCGTGCAAGCTTATTGGTTAGGGCTGTATAAGTGGCATGGGTCCATGCAGTGTTTTCAATTTGTTCGACTTCATCGAGTTCGATGAAATCAGAATTTTCTAATGCCATAGCTTGTAAATTGGAGCATCGCTCTAGAATTTCCTTGAGGATTTGGTTAGAAACCATTTTTCCCGAAAGGTCGAGCCTTTCTACACTGTCGACGTCATCAGGGATGAACTCATAGATACCACTTCTCACAGGAGGAGGGAAAATAATTGGAGATAGAGATGAGATGGGTGCCACTAAAATTAAATTCTGTTGAGATAACTGCGGACATTGCTGTAGGATGGTTTGTGCTATTTGAGCGTCTACTGCTAGCCCTCCTAAATCGAGCCGTTTGATCTCATCACCACATTCTTTCACTAGTGTTAAGACATCATCGAGAGTATATCCTAAAACTTTCGCATTTACTCCATTAAGGAGCATCTCTTGGCGGAGGCCATCAATACAACTTACTATGCGGTTAACTAAGGTTTGAATTTTTCGGGTTTTAGGTTGTTCGTTTTGCTCCGAGTTTTGGATGTTTGAATTTAAACAGATGAAGTCATGGTTTAAGCTTTTGAAGGTAAAAGCGTTACTGTAATCTGGATTTTTGGCCAGCTCTTTAATCGCTTTGTCAACTTTAGAAAGTGGCTCTAGTAGGGTTGTCGGTGATTTGGAAAGTTCCATGATACCGTTATACGCGGCACCGAGATGAGAAGCAAGGGTAGTAGAATCTGCGCTCATAAATTACCGTGCACTGATTAACAATAAAAATAACAGGATGTGCAGGATGGATAGGATAGCTTGCAAGGGACAAAGGTTCAGAAGTTAGCTGAAATTAATCTGAACACCAATCACAATCATTGCATAGCAATAATAGTGAGACGCTTCCAGTAATTATTTAAGCAATCCGCTGGAAATTTTAGCTATCGCGATGGGTGCTGCACATCATAATACACTATCAGTGCCCAATTAATCATCCTGCCCATCCTGCTCATTCTGTTATTTTTGCTCCTTAGCGTTTGACTTAGCAATTGTCTCCTGCAGTCCATGTAGTCCACATGAGACGAGCAATTTTACTTGCTCCATGGATTATTTTGCTATGCGAAAACCGGTGTAGGCATCAGTGTGGTCGGGTAATAGACCAAATCTTTCGGTGACGCGCACCCCATCCGCTAAGCTATCGTAACATCCTCCTTTGACCACTTTCTTGGTGCCGTCCTTGGGTCCTTGGGGGTCTGTATCGCTCATATTTTCATAATAGCCATCATCATACCAATCAGCCACCCATTCCCACACATTGCCGCTCATATCAAAGGCGCCATAGGGACTTTTTGCTAAATGTGTTTGCTGTTGGGTGCTATTGTGAATCGTTAAAGGAAGTGTGTTGGTGCCGTTATAGAAACCTATAGGAGTGGTCAATACGCGGAAATACTGCAGTTCGCGGTCGTTGTCTTTGTAGTTGGCCCATGTGGGATCGATAGTGTTGCTGCTAAAGCCAAAGCGGTATTTGATTAATGCTGCTCCATCCGACGACGGTTGCATGCTGGCGGCTTTTTCCCATTCAGCTTCGGTGGGCAAGCGGCAATTATTATCTTGACAATAGGCCATGGCCCCATACCACGAGACATTGATGACAGGATAGAGGTCCTTTCCAGGGAGCGAGAGGAAGGTTGGTCCTTCCATGCTTTGCATATGGGCCGAAATTTGACTGTAGGGGTCGGCGGTAAAGGTTTTGAAGAGCAGACGTCCTTGCATATCGAGCACTTGTCCACGGTTATCTGCCTCTTCGACGTAGGAGATTTTATCCGCTTTTAAGGCTTGATTTAGCCATGTGGCATATAGGGCATTGGTGACCTCATACGTGCCGATGGTAAAAGGGCTGATGGTGACGATTTTAGCTGGTCGTTCGTTGATTTTTTCATCTGTGAGGGCATCGCCGATGATGGCTTTGCCGGCGGGGATAGCGACAGTCTGTTGGATGGGCGAATAGTCTGTTTGGTTGGTGGTGACGATGATTTTGCGTGGTTTTTCAGTGGGCGCGTTGGAGGATTTGTATGTTAAGGTGATATTTTCTGAGGCGAGGGCCCGCACATTGACTTCCACTGGTTCTGGGGGAAACAGTTTAGTTGTTGAGACAGCCTCATTGGCAGAAGGAATTAGGGTAATGCGGTAGCGCCCCTCAGGGAGGGTAAATGTTTTGGAATGGTCGAATAATTCGCCTTGAGAGGTCTTTTTTTTGCCATTGATTTCTTGGATGGTTACTAAGCTGTGGGCTACGTTGGTTTTAATGGTGAGTTTGCCAGCTACTTGATAGGTCACTTTGAGGACTTTATTTTCATGTTCGTTTAGGTAGAAATGGGTGTCTGGAGGAGGGAGGTAGAAATCGGGTTCAGTCGTAGAGAGTGTGAGAGTGTAGTTTCCAGCAGGCAGATCTGAGGCTGTGTATTCACGACCTTCCCCTTTCCATACTTGCGAGCTCTTGGAGGAGCGCACCAAGAAGATGGCTTCTGCGATGTTAGCAATGACTTGCAGTGAGGTGGTTTGCGGAGCAAGCTGCAGATTGGGTGATAGATGCACATTCTGACCAGGGGCGAGAACCACCTGTGTAGGGGGAAGAGGGGTGTATTGGTGTGGTAAGATGTAGGTGATGAGGTATGGACCCGGCATGAGAGGGTGGCTTTTCCAATCGATTTTTCCTTTTTCAGGTCGTAGTTGCACGGTGATTGGTGGTGCCATTTGCGGTTTCAACACGATGACCATGACTCGATCGTCAGGCAGGGATGCCTGGACATTGATGAAGCTAAAACGCTTCTGTGCTACAGGAATAGGTAGAGGATCGTTAGCACATACAGGGATATTGGAATACAAGAGGGATAAGCAGGTAAGAAGGAGTGCAAAATACATAGCGATACCTTAAAGATGGATGCATAGAAAATGGTATATAGCAAAAGCGTACAATAAACCTCTAGAAAAAGGGATCTAAAGAGGTAATTGCAAAATTCCCGTTCGATCGATTTTTAGCGCTTTTGTAATCGTCCAGAAAAGCCCGTACCCCTTTCAGGGGTACAATCTTTAATTTAAATTACCCAGGGTTACGCTGCCGCTAACCCTGGGCTACAAGCCGTTACCCCTTTCAGGGGTATAACACAGTAGACTTTCACTTATGCAATCACCTCTTTAGGTCCTTTTTTTCATGGGGCTACTACCAAGAGTATTCATCGATTAATTCACCATTGGAAGAGATGGCTTTGATGCTGCGCTTATCAGGTTCTACTGTGACGTGAATGAAGTGTTGTTTGGCGGCGGCGTAAGCGAGATATCCTCTTTTTGCGGATAGTTTGGGCTTGCGCGGTTTGGCAACCCCCCAAGCTCCATCTCCGACATAAACGACGCCCTTTGGCACGCTACGTCCATTGAGCAGAGGGAAGGTGCGCTTATAGGCATGATCGTGGTTTTCAAATGCCGCTGTCAGATGAGACTGCTCAAATGCTGGCACCCATGCTTGTCTAATCTGCGCACAAATTTTATTCTGGAACGACCGTACAGAGGGGTAGGCAGGGACATGATACAATGCAAATTTATGAGGGATATCTTTGCGCTCCGCGAGGATATGGGTAAGCCACTGCGCTTGTTGTCCCATCACGGGATGGGTATGGCCACTATCGAGTAAGACGATGCTCATATAATTGCCAAAGTCCAAAACATTATAGCCTTGGGGTCCGGGCATGGCAAAAAGACTATAGAAGAATGGTGCTTGCGCTGGGGTTTGTCCAAAATAGCCTGTAACATCATGATTGCCAATGACGGGCAAGAGAGGGATCAATCTGCCATCTGGTGTGACCATATCCTCTTTCCAAGCAATCAGCCATTCGAGCCATCGTTCGGCTTTTTGCTCCACAAACTTATTGATCCATGTTTGGGCCCATTGCGGAAAGATGCTCGCTTTCCTATCGGCCGCATAGGCGATGTCGCCGCCCACCAAAGCAAAGAGCGGAGCCGTTTTAGCAGCCTGACGATTTGTTTTGTGGAGGATGTCGATCCCATCATGATACATATCGCCGCCAGCCACGAAGCTGATGGGTGACTCTAAGATCGCAGGCATGGTCTTAAATTTGTAGCTTTTGGCGTCAGGCCCGGTGCGAAAAAGATAGTTGGTATTGGGGAATAAGTTAGTGAGCTCCACCGAATGGATGAGATAAGGGATATTTTCCGGCATAGCGCTATGTGTGCCCGTGGCTGTCCGCCAGGCCCCATCTGCCTCACGTTGATATTCTATCAGATCGTCTTGGCGATCGGGTTGAGAAATCCAGCGGATGGTGATGGTGCTTTCTGGACTGCGCTGCCAAGTGAGGTATACAGCTACTGGATCATAGTTTTCAGCATATCCAGTAGCTGTTGCGAGGAGCCCAAAAAAAATGAGCAGAGATAGGATCTTTTGCACGCATCTGAACAACAGAGCTGAAGGAGCGCCATGGAGCATGTTCGATCGCTACTTTTGTTGGGCGCGGCTAGCCAATAAGGTTAGCTTTTCAAGCACGCGGTTGTTGCGCAAGACAAACTCATTTAAGACCGCCGGCGACATCTCGCGCTGCGATAACAGTGAGAGCTCGTAGGCTTGCTTGACGAGGTCTTTAGTGAGCTCTGGATCGATAGGATCAAGTGCTTTTAAGGCTGACATGAGAGGGTTGTTGGTGTTCACCACGAAAGTCATCCCTTGCAATGTATGCATCATCTTTTCTGCTTGGCTTGGATCTAGATGCATCATGTAGTCGCGCATGCGCCGTTGGTTTTCATCGATGACGATGAAGCCTGGTAGTGAGGCTGTGGCCAAGCTCTTGGCTTCGACCATGATCTTATCGTCGTCGAGTTTGCTGCGCACGAAATCGGCTAGATGGGCCGCTTCGGTTTTGCCCGAAGCATCGAGGATGTTCTTTTCTTTGTCCTTATCGAGGATGTTATCGTCGATAGTAGCGTCGATACGTTGAAAGGCTACCGGCGATAATTTCCTTTCTAGGAATTGCATGAGATATTGATCAATCGGACTATCGGCACAAAGGACTTCTACGCCGCGTTGTTTGTAGATATCGAGGAAGTGGTTGGCATGGGCGGCGTCTCTTGTGTAGAAAATTTTGTCTTTGGTCTTTTCGCGGTTGCGTTCGAGGTATTCTTCGATGGTGGTCCAAGTGCCATCGGTGTTTTTCCAGATGAGAAACTCTTTGACACGGTCGTAAAATTTATCATCTTCCAGGATGCCTAATTTGACAACCATGGAGACGTCATGCCAACAGGTGATGAAGCGCTCTCTTTCATTGCGATAGAGGGCTCCTAGACTATCAGACACTTTTTTGGAAATGTGGTTAGCTAGTTGCCGCACAGTGCGGTCCATCTGAAGGTAGCTGCGAGAGACGTTTAATGGGATATCCGGACTATCAATAACGCCGCGCAGAGCCATGAGGTAATTTGGAATGATATCTTTGCAGTTATCAGCCACAAAAACGCGGTTGCAATAGAGTTTCACGGTGTTTTTTTTGTTATCGAAGTCGCGTCCCATCTTTGGAAAATAGAGAATGCCTTGTAGATGGAAGGGGAAGTCTACATTCAGATGCACCCAGAAGAGGGGGTCTTCTTCCATAGGATAAAGATAGCGATAGAATTCGAGGTAGTCGTTAGGGGTGCATTCTGAGGCAGGTTTGATCCATAGCGGCAGCTTGCTGTTGATGAGCTTATCGCCTAGATAAACGGGATAGGGCAAAAACGAACAGTAGTGATTGAGGATTTCGTTTAGACGGTGTTCATCTAAATATTCGTCGCTATTTTCGTCGAGGAAGAGGGTGATTTCTGTGCCACGTGTGGTGCGTGTGCCTTTTTCGATGAGGTATTCAGAACCCCCATCACATTCCCATAGAACCGGTTCGGCATTTGGTTTATAGGATAAGGTGTTGATTTCGACTTTCTTAGCCACCATATAAGCCGAATAGAAGCCCAAGCCGAAGTGTCCGATGAATTGGTCGCGTTCGTCATTGGATTTGTATTTTTGCAGGAAGTCTTCGGCACCGGAAAAAGCGATTTGAGCGATATATTTTTGCACTTCTTCGGCATCCATGCCGATACCCGTATCGATGAATTTGAGAGTGCGGGCTTCTTTGTTGATGTGGATTTCGACTTTAAAATCTTCGTCGCGCGCTTCAGCAAGACCTTGATCGCGTAGGATCTTCACTTTGCGAATGGCATCGCAGGCGTTGGATACAAGTTCGCGTACAAAAATATCTTTATCGGAA
Organism: Chlamydiota bacterium; assembly: GCA_013286645.1. Taxonomy (GTDB): domain Bacteria; phylum Chlamydiota; class Chlamydiia; order Chlamydiales; family Parachlamydiaceae; genus JABDFJ01. The sequence continues at coordinate 38,383 of JABDFJ010000017.1, forward strand.
TAAAGCCAGCGCTTGATGATCGGCAGAATATTTTCACTGTGGATCTGTAATTTTTGCTTACTCATAATGTTAGATATCCTATTAGTGGGTCATAAACGGTTTATTTAGATATTGCTAGCGTTCTGCATGGAAAAGATCAGGATGACTCATATGTTTTTTGGGATTGCTGTCGCGGTAGCATCCGAAGCCAGCTAACCCATCTTCAATGCTTAATAGGCGGTTGTATTTGGCGATGCGGTCGGTGCGTGATAAAGAGCCCGTTTTGATTTGGCCCGCATTGGTGGCGACGCTGATGTCGGCAATGATGCTATCTTCAGTTTCCCCTGAGCGATGAGAGATGACTGTCGTGTAGCCATTGGTTTGCGCGATGCGAATCGCGTCGAGAGTTTCGGTCAATGTGCCGATCTGGTTAACTTTAATCAAAATCGAATTGGCAATGCCGAGAGCGATCCCTTTATGTAGAAAAATGGGATTAGTCACAAAAAGGTCATCGCCGACGATTTGGATTTTTTTATTCAATCTATCAGAAAGGATTTTCCAACCTTCCCAGTCGGCTTCGTCGAGGCCATCTTCAATGGAGTCAATAGGGTACTGTTTGCAAAGGTCTTCAAGGTAATCTACTTGTTCGGTTGAAGTGCGCTCTACATAGGCTTCTTTGCGCTTCATCTTTTTCTTTTCAAGATAGCGTTTGCTGCTCTTATCATAAAATTCTGAGGCGGCGCAATCGAGCGCTAAGGTCACCTGGCTCCCAGGATGATAGCCGGCTTTTTCGATCGCTTGTATAATTAACTCTAGAGCAGCTTCATTGGAAGGAAGATTGGGAGCAAAGCCTCCTTCATCGCCCACTGAAGTGGAGTAGCCTTCAGCTTTGAGGATTCCTTTCAATGTGTGGAAAATTTCGGCTCCCCAACGCACAGCTTCTTTAAAAGTAGGTGCACCCACGGGACGAATCATAAATTCTTGAAAGTCTAAGGAGTTGTCGGCATGGGCGCCCCCATTGATGATATTCATCATGGGACAAGGGAGGATATGGGAATTACAACCACCAATATAACGATAGAGAGGTTCTTTGGCAGTCAAAGCCCCAACGCGTGCAAGCGCGAGGGATGCACCCAAAATGGCATTTGCTCCCCAATGTCCTTTATTGGGGGTGCCATCACTCGCATTCATCAGCATATCGAGGCGGCGTTGATCGAAGACGTGTTCACCCACTAATATTTGGGCGAGAGGACCATTAACATGGGCCACGGCTTGTTCCACTCCTTTACCGTGATATCTGGACATGTCATTATCACGTAGCTCGAGAGCTTCATTGGCACCCGTGGAGGCTCCTGAGGGGACAGCAGCTTTGGCGATGATATCGCGATCGGTAGAAATCGTTACTTCGATGGTGGGGTTGCCGCGCGAATCGAGAATTTCAAGAGCTTTGACAGTTCGGATATATGACATATGAAACGCCTTTTGTATAATTTTTGTATTAGAATAATGCGCGTGGTTTTTTAGTACAAGCTGCGTTTTAGCATTAGCGGCCGTTTGAAACACAGAGGCACAGAGAACACAGAGGAGTCTGAAACTGAAGATATATTTTTAATAGAAGTTTTGATGATAGTTAATTGCACAAATCATTCTCTGTGCACTCTGTGCCTCTGTGTTTCAAAAACTCAGTGATCTCACTTGCGCAGTGGTAAACTATGCACTCAGGCTGATTAGCGGCGGAAGTGATCTTCAGAGACACTTTGCATAAGGGTGGCGTAAGACTCATAGCGCAGAAATGAGATCTTACCACTTTCGACAGCTTCGACAACAGCACACCCCTCTTCACTCATATGCGAGCAATCGGGGTATTTGCAATCACGTCCACATTCGAAAATCTCAGGAAAATAGGCTTCGACTTCATCTTTCTCCAAGTTCCACACGCCGAAGCTTTTGATGCCTGGTGTATCGATGCACCAACCGCCAAAATCCAAACGCAGCAATTGGGCTGTGGTTGTTGTGTGGGAGCCTTTTTTTGTTTTGTCCACCATTTCGCCGATGCGCAAATCATGTCCTGTGATGGCATTGATCAGAGAGGATTTGCCCACGCCAGATTGTCCGGAAAAAACAGAAGCTTTATCTCTCATGGCTTGCTTTAATAGGTCAAGACCTTCTCCTGTTAAAGTGCTGACAGGAATGACGGGTACACCTACAGCAGGATAGGCTTTAAGCAGTTCTTCAAAGGATTCTTTTTCTTGAAGCACTAGTTCCTTGTTTTCCGAAGTCTCTAGAAGATCGATTTTGTTGACCACGATGAGTGGCTCCATCCCCCCTTTATGCGCGGCGATGATATAACGGTCTATTAAGGAAGGTTTGAGTTCTGGCAGTACCAAGGAAGTGGTGATAATCACTTGATCGATATTTGCAGCGATAAGCTGTACTTTGTGTCGGGAGAGGTTTTCTGCACGTGATAAGGCAGAGTGGCGTGGTTCGACATGCACAATGAGTCCTTCGTTAGCAGGGCTTCTTTCGAAGAGGACGAAGTCGCCCACGGTGACCAAGTTTTTGGCCTGTGTTTTGTCTTTTTTGAGCACGCCGCGCAAGATGCAAGAGACCGTTTCGCCGTTAACATCGACGATGATCCCTTGGGAGGCGATGGAAAGGACACGGCCCCGCTCTAACTGCTCTTTTTCGAGGTCGAATTCTTTTTGCTTTACCTGTTTGCGTTGATCGGTTTTTTTGTATTTGGAGCGATCTTTAGCAGAAGCTAGCTTGCGTTCTTGTTTGCTTAGTTTGCGCTCATCGCCGAAGTAATCCGCTTCGACATCGCAGCCTAGCCAGTGCTTGGGAAGATGAGTGTATTCTTTTTTAGAGTCTTCTGGAGGCATATTTTTATTTCCTTAGTTCATACATCATGATACCACCGGCTACGGCAACATTGAGGGACTCCATTTCGCCCGGCATGGGTATAGTCACCGCGTGGCATATTGCTTTCGCTGTTGCAGAGACACCTTGTGCTTCATTACCCAGTACTAGCAGAATACCCTTATCTCTTTTTACCTCGGTTAAATGTTGTCCATGCAGATCAGCAACCAATGGTGTGAGAGTATTGTTATGAATGAGGGTTTTGAGTTCGTGCCAACTGCCCCAGGCGAGAGGCAGACGGAAAGTGGCGCCGCGTGCCGCGCGCAGGGCCTTGTCATTGAAAGGATCG
>JABDFJ010000018.1 GCA_013286645.1 Chlamydiota bacterium
ATAGGGTCGAATTGCATCATCGCAATCCGCAAAAAAAATATGTCTATAAGTTGATAGCTTTTGATGCTGCAGGAGATCAAAGCACACCATTAGTAGTGAAATTGCCCTAGTGCGAGCCTTAGGAAATGGACCGTGTGGGACGATTGCAAAAGTCAACTACTGAACAAAAAAATAACAAGATGGGCAGGATGATTAATTAGGAACTGATAGTAATTTTTCGTAAAGTCCCATATTTTCGGGCACGGGCACGGCCACGGGCAACGGTTTTTTTAGCGGGAATTGCTGTCATGTGCGGTATCATCTGGAAAAAAAAGTAATGTTATGCTAATATGCATCCTAATGCCAAAAATGGGGGCATTTGTCCTAGAGAGGCTGTGAAAAAATCGTCAACGCACGGACTTAGATCCCGGCGGTTGCCAGTGTTTTTACCGTCTCAGAGGTGTTTTAATTTCGCAAGTACCTTTTTTACCCTAAAATCAAGGTTATTTCCTTTCGGAGCATTCGGTCGATGGTAGTCACACATCTGATGTCGTCTAGGATAATGGCATGTGGCCAATCTGATATGGGGTTGGTACGCCAAAATAATGAAGATGTGTGGGCTACATTACCTGCTGATTTTTTTTATGTATTAGCGGATGGGATGGGCGGACACCTAGCGGGTGAAGTGGCTGCGCGGGAAACAGTGGAGATACTCTGCCGCATTGTAAAAAAGAAAATCACACCGGTGATTAAAGGGTTATCCCTGCCAGAAATCAAAGATCTCATGCGCCGTGCTATCTGTCATGCTAATGCGGTAGTTTTTAGAATGAGTCGCGCAAGTCATGATTTTAGAGGCATGGGTACAACTGTATGCTGCCTTTTATTTCATGAGGACAGTCTAGTTTTTGCCCATGTAGGGGATAGCCGCATCTATCGCTACAGAGAAAAGCGGTTAACCCAGCTAACAAAAGATCATTCTTTACTAGCCGATCTCGTCGATCAAGGGCAGCTTGATGAAAGACAAGCATCCGATTTTCATTATAAAAATATCATTACTAAAGCCGTAGGTACAGAACCGCGCATTGAGCCTTCCGTTGAATTGACGGATGTGAGAGTCAATGACCTTTATCTTATGTGTTCAGACGGACTTTCAGATCTTGTAACTGCACAAGAAATTGAAACTGCTATGTCTCTAGCAATGTCTATTGAGCAAATGGCTCAGTGTCTCATCGCGATGGCCAATGAACGAGGTGGACGCGATAATATTACAGTTGTGATTGCAAAAATTGAAGGAATGGATGAGTCCAAGGATCTATCTCGATAATAATGCAAGCACCTTTACTGACCCACGCGTCATCGATTATTTGATAGGTGTGATGCCTACTATAATGGGCAATCCATCTAGCTCTCATGCTTTCGGGCAAAAGGTGCGTGGGTTGCTTACGCAAGCGCGCACAACGATGGCAGCGTACCTCAAAGTAAAACCTCAAGAACTCATCATCACTTCAGGTGGCACCGAAGGTGCTAATCTGTTATTGCGTGGTCTGATGGACTTAAACGGCCAAGGCCATATGATTACCTCCCGTGCAGAGCATTCTTGTGTATATGCTGCAGCAAAGTATATGGAACGCCGTGGATACCAAATTTCCTTTTTGGAACCTGGTGAATGGGGGGCTGTGACACCTGCTGCCGTGCGTTCTGCTATTCGTGAAAATACAAAGCTCATTTGTTTGATGGCTGTAAATAATGAAACCGGTGTAAAAACTGATGTTGCAGCTATTGCCCAAATCGCCGAAGAACATTCAATCCCTTTTTTTGTCGATGCCGTCTCTTTGCTGGGTAAGGAAGTTGTTGATATTCCAGCTGGGGTGTCTGCAATGTTTTTCAGTGGCCACAAGTTCCATGCTCCACAAGGCGTAGGGCTATGCTTCATTCGCAGTGGCCTGAAATTACAACCTTTGATGTTAGGGGGAGAGCACGAGTATGGGCGACGTGCCGGTACAGAAAATGTGACGGGAGCGCTGGCATTAGCGAAGGCGATTGAATTGTTACAAACCGAGCTTCCGCAAGCTACTGCCAAGATGCTCACTTTACGCGATCGTTTTGAAAACAGCATCCAAAGTGCTTTAAATGACGTCTTTATAAATGGACAAGGACCGCGCATTTGTAATGTTAGCAATTTGGCGTTTGCAGGTGTCGATGGTGAAGCCATGTTGATGGCTCTTGATGTGGCTGGAGTGGCTGCAAGTCATGGTTCGGCATGTGCTTCAGGGGCTCTTGAGCCGTCAAGAATATTACTAGGCATGGGATTGTCTTTAGAACGTGTGAATGCATCGATACGCTTTTCGTTGAGTCGCATGACGACAGAAGATGAAATCGATAGGGCCGTAAGCATCATCGTGCCATTAGTCAACCGCTTACATACGTGTTGAAATGCTAATGGTTTTGACGTCAAGCAGTGATGTCTCTTTGACAGTAAGCTCAAGAGGTGAAATGTAAATCGATTCCCCCTTTTCAGGGTGATGTCCAAGAGTGTTTGTAATTAGATCAGAAAGTGATAAGGTGGGATCTTGATCTAAAAGTACATCGAATTGTGCATTGAAATCGCCCACAGTCATGTCCCCGGAAAATGTTTTATCTATCAGCATCAGTTTTTTCTGTTGCAAGGCTGTTTTGGGCTCAGGGGCGTAAGAAATTTCACCAAAAATCTCTTCAAGGACATCGTTAAGATGGATGATTCCAACGCCTTTACCATGTTTATTTAAGACGATCGCCACACTTTCATTGTTAGTGCGGAATTGCTTTAGGATTTGTAATAGGCTGGCAGTTTCTGGCACGAACCATGGCGGACGAGCATAATCACGCACACGATGCTTTTCGGCCGCGCGCAGCATATCACGCGGGTAGGCGATGGCGATGATGTTAGTAATATCTCTATTGTATAAAGGGATATAATTTAATCCTGTTTTGGTCAGCAAAGCTTCTGCTTGGACGATGGTAGCATTAGATGGGAGCGCTTCGTAGATGTCAAGAGGCTCTAATACTTGTCGTAAGTCTTTATTGCGCAAACTGAAAATATTTGTTGCAATCGCGCTGAATTCGGCACTATCGCTATCGGGTGATAACTCATCACTATGTTCTTCTAGAATCTTTTGCAATTCCTCTTGGCTTAGATAGATATTCGCATCGGCTTCTTTGCCTCCAACGAGGAAATTGCCGAGCTTAGAAACGAGGCTTACACACCACAGAAGGGGCGTCATCAGCTTTGCAGATAGATAAACAAGAGGTACACCGAGCATAGCCACATGTTCTGCATAATGGCGAGCGGCGAACATTGGGGCGAGCTCGCCGAAAATGACAACCAAGATCACTTGGGTGAGTGGTGCTAAATCGGGGCTTAAGCCTATGGCAGCATAAAATTCACGCGAACATTCAGAACCTACAACCAAGCCTATATTTACGCCAATGAGGGTGGTACCAAATAGTCTTGAGGGGTTTTGTAGCAAATAGTTGAGCCAGATGGCCCTTTTGTAACCTTTGCTTACATAGTATTGTAGACGCACCTTGTTGAAGGAAACACATGCCATTTCGAGCATGGAGTAAAAAGCCAAAAACATGATCGAAACAATATTGCATATTAACCATATTAGGGCGTTTTCATTCATAGCTGTTATTCATTGGAATTCTGTTGTTTTTTGGCATGAGGTGTTGTCAACTTGCGAATATAGAGACGGCGGATCTTATTTGGATCTGCGGCCAAAACCTGAAAAAGAAAATCTTGTATCTCGAATTTTGTGCCACTTTTGGGGATATCTTCCAACTGTTCCGTCAACCAGCCTCCGATCGTTAGCATATTATTTTCACTAGTCAAGTTGACTCCAAAAATTTCATTAAATTCGTCGAGTTCCAGGCGTCCACTTGCGATGATTTCATTGAGTCCGGCTCGAGTATAAAGGCGTTTTGTATCACGTAGATCGTCAATATCGCCAATGACTTCTTCAACAATGTCTTCACGTGTGATTAACCCCGAAATAGATCCATATTCATCGACAACTAGCGCCAAAACCTGTTTGTGTTCATCAAAACGGCGTACTAGTGTTCTGGCTGGTGTGGCTTCTGGCACGTATAAAGGTTTGATCAGGTGTTTGATTAGCTGTGATGGCGTTTGAATAGTTTTTCTATGTAAAAAAAACTGCCGCGCGGTCATGATGCCTAGCACTGTATCAATGGATTTGTCACATACAGGCAAGCGTGAGCATTTTTGATCTACAAAGAGATAGGTGAGCTTTGATAATGAATCATTGATATCATAAAAGAGAATATCTTCGCGTGGCCGCATCATTTCTTTCACGGTGGCATCTTGTAGATTCAGATACCCCCACACCAATTCAGCTTCATCATGATTTAATACCCCAACCTCTTGGGAGGTCTTCAGCACATGTTTAAGCTCCTCTTTGGAAATGCTTTCCTCTTTATGCAAAAAGAAGAAGAGCGCGCGAGATACTGGTACCGTGACGTCGATGATCAGTTTTCGGAGGGGACTTAAAATTTTTTGCATTGTATTGATGAAAGGAGCCACAATATTAGCTATGCGCACATTATTTTGTAGGCCTATATACTTGGGGATAATTTCGCCTAAGAATAACATCAATGCAAAAGGGACCCCAACCTTCCAAAGCCAGCTAGCTGTTTCACCAAAAATATGTGAGGTGGTATTTTGGATGAGAATATTGACAAGGGTGTTAAGCATGAATACCGTCACCAGCAAAGCGCGGGGTTCTAAGACAAGCTGGGCGATAAGGCGTTTTCGAGGATTGGGATTGGATTGATAGGCTTTAATTTTGGTTGAAGGAAGTGAAAAAAGAGCTGTTTCCGAAGCCGAAAAAAAGCCCGAACAGAAAATCAAAAAGATCAAAAACAGCGTAATAAATCCAATTTCCATGATTGGACATATATAGCTAATACCACAAAATTAATGCAAGCGCTCACAATTCGTTTAGACTTCTTACACCTTTTCGTGCCCGTGTGCGTGCCCGTGCCCATGCCCGAAAAAAGCGTTGGATGAAAGCGTGATAGGTAAGCTGAAAAATTTTAGGTTCAGGGCGATAGCTACAGGAATGGTCAAAATCAAACCCAATATCTGGAATTGCTTTTAGTAATTTTACCTTAATCAACACGTTTCGCAAGTAAGTTCGGGCACGGGCACGGGCACGCACACGCATCCTATTACCCATAAGTCGTATAAGCATCTTATTCATAAATGTTTGCGCTAAGTCCGGAGCGATAGCAAAGGACGCTCGAACCGAACATAATCCATAAAGAACTTAGAGAGTCCATTATTGTCCGATTTTTCTTTAACGCAAAGAAAAGGCACAAGAACGCAAAGACGCAAAGAACAACAAGATACGTAACCAATATTGTCTTGTAGCTACCTCACAATCTCTTGAATTGCTGAGGCAATTCAAGAGAGGGTATCGTTAGCAGCGCTTAGGGCGCTGCTAACATAATTTTTGTCTGCGACGCAGTGATCTTTAGAAATCAGCGTCGCAGACAAAAAACATGCAAATATCGCCTTAAGCGATGTTTGCGAGAACTCCTTTTTGATTGCCTCAGCAAGCAAAAAAGCTAGGGCTTTCCCTCAATGCAGTCTTGGTTACGTATCTTGTTGTTCTTTGCGCCTTTGCGTTCTTGTGCCTTTTCTTTGCGTTAAAAAATAATCGGACAATAATGCACTTATTAATACTACTAGAGATGGTTGTCGATACTTATGGGTAATAGGATGCGCACACGGGCACGAGATTCAGCTGATGCTAGAGGTTTACTGTGTTACAGCATCATCCGTAAATAGAATTTTGGTTTGCCCTTCTCCCACTAAACCCAGGCCCTTTATTAAGGTGAGTTCCATCCAGGCAGGATCGCTTTGACTATTGATTTGTAAGAGGAGATCTTCTTGCTGTGTTAGAGCAAGCTTCTTTTCGCGCTGCAGATCGAGATATTGAGCGCTTAATTTTGTGAAATCTTGATCGCGCTTGAGCAGGCCATGTTCATAAAAAAAATAGCATCCCAAAAGAAATAGTACCACCCACCATGAGGTAATGATAAAATCTTCAATCCAATGGAATATTTTTAATAACATGCTTCTACACTTAAAGGATTAAGGGCTATTGATTGGGCTGCCTATGCGAGAAAGAAGCAGGCGCAACACCTGCAGGGGATGCACACAAAAGTATTTAAAAAGACGCCAATAGGTCACTTGTGTCAGAGCTTTGGTGATCGGAGTGGCAAGGTTTTTTTCAGCATCAGCAATCCATTCTTGATGGAGAAAAAAACAAGGTTGCGGCAGCTGCTTGCTTGAATAAAAGCCTACCTCTCGCGTTTCTTCGCCAGTGGTCAGGGTGCCAGCAACGATTTCACATTCGTACACATAAGTATTATTGCTGAGGCGATTGATAGGGGTGTAATGGGCGACGTGGCGACAAATACGAACGTGGAGACCGGTTTCTTCAAACACTTCTCTAATCGCCGCTTCTTCGGGGGATTCTGTAGCTTCGACACCACCACCAGGAAGCACCCAAATGGGAACATCGCGGCGTTTGAGTAGGACAATTTCATCTTTGGTGGAGTTAAAGACAATACCGATGACACTGCGCCTGGTTGACGTTTGCATGGCAGCTATTGTCCTTATAGAATGATCAAAAAGAATGCCCAGGATAGGACTCGAACCTACACACCTTACGGCACCAGAACCTAAATCTGGCGTGTCTACCAATTTCACCACCTGGGCAGCGGGAAGCCGTAAGTTTATATGGTTTGTGTCATTTCCGTCAATCATTGTTAGCAGTTCCCACAAAAAAAGGGACCTCTTTAGGTCCCTTTTTCCTATATTAGACTTCTTTAACGGATCTTAATATTTTTTTTGTATGCTGCGTTTCAACTTTATTTAATTGTCGGTAGCAAATGCGCTATTTTGTCTATTTTACCTTCCTTTGTTCCCTGTGTATGCAGAGTCTTTGTGCTGACACAGATCCTGCTCTGCTGTTTCCTAAAATAAAGATGGAGGTAGTGTCTAAGCAGCTGCTTGAGACAAGTATTCATGCTTCGTTGCTTGAAACGCGCCACTATCCAGACGTCAATTTAACGCAGCTGCGTTTGGAAAATGGGATGACAGTATGGCTCAAACCTACGGATTATGAAACAGATGAGATTTCGATTAAGCTGGCAGCCCTTGGTGGCTATGCTGCCTTGCCAGAAAAAGATCGTGCTTCGGGGGAGCTAGCGGCATCGATTGCATGGGAATCAGGGATGGGACCATATAGCAGCGATCAGATTTCTGTTTTGCTTTATGAACATTCACTAGATTTTGTGCCCAAAATACAAGCATACAGTCGTTCTGTAGAAGGCAATTCGCGCAAAGACAGCCTAGCGGCTTTTTTCCAATGCATCAACATGATATTCATGCAGCAAAACTTCAACCAGGTGGGTTTACAAGCTGCCTTGCGTAATGCTACAAATAGCATTAGTAAGATAGCTTGCGATTATGACCATGTGTATGAGGCGATGCTATTGCAGCTGAATACACAAGGGGTGCGTGCATTGCAGCCCTTGTCACTGGCAGATCTTTCCCAAGTGGATTTCGCTGTGGCTAGAGATTTTTTTCAACAGTGTTTTGCAGACCCTGCCGATTTCGTGATTGTGCTTGTCGGTAGTTTTGATATTGAGGAGACAAAAGCTCTCTTAAATCGCTATTTGGGAGTTATTCCGCGTAAAAATACCACACTAAATTTTGCGCCCAACTTCACAGCATCATTCCCTCCAGGCATCACCCAAAAAGAAATCCGATTGACTAATCGTGCCGATTCGTTAACGCGCATTACTTTTCCTTGGCAAAAGCCTATGAGTGATAGAAAAATCTACAAGATGGCGTTTATCTGTCAAATCATTGAGGCGCGCTTACGTCGCGTTATTACAGAACAGATGAAGTTGTCCTATGGTGTTGATGTCTCGTATGAATTTCCTTACTTTCCCTATCCAAATAACCCTTGGATTTCCATTCGCTTCCGCTGTGATATGGAGCGTGTTAAAGATTTAAAACGTCTTATTCTGGCAGAGCTGAAAAACCTGCAAGATAACGGTGTGGACAAAGAAGAAATCGAAGAAATACAAAGACTAGAAGCTGGTAGCAACGATTTTTGGCTACGCGATAATTTTTACTGGATGTCGATGCTTACAAATTATTACCTATGGAAATGGGATCCAGAATGGATTTATCGTGGAGAAAAGTTGAGCCAAGAGCTTACTCCTGACTACGTCAATAGTCTGATCAGAACCGGCTTCACCCTCACAAATTATAGCGTCCTTACCGCTACTCCCTAATTCTCTCGGTTGTAGAGACTGACAGGAAGCTATGATCTTATCTTTTATAACTTTTCACCAATAAAAGGCGGCAAGCGAAATTAAAAACACGATAAACACGGGAATTTTGACTGGTTTGAAATCGTAAAGCTTATATAGAATATTCAAAATCGAAAGCACAATCAAGGCTGGATAGCAGACCTGTAAAATAGGGAAGAGAAAGGCTGCAATGCCAGTAAAGTTCAGTGTTGAGACAAAAAATGTAAAGAATAGGGTGATGAGCAAGGCGGGACCATACTTAACTTTGCCATTGGTGATATCATCCTGTATAAATTCAGCAAAGACCGAAGCTAAGGCAATAGCTGTTGTCAAACAGGCTAAGGCCACAGCCACACAGGCGACTAAGGCGGCGTGTTTACCTAAAACATGTACCGCTACCAGACTGATGAGCTCATCAGGGGTAGCATTGGTAAATACCTCACTATGAAAGGAAGCGACATAGCTAAAGCCGACATAAGCGCAAGCTAACAGCGAGGCGCCAATGATGCTCGCTTTCAATGTCGTAATGACCAGTTGTTTATGGTCAGTGATCCCTTGAGTGGAATTGTTTCTTAAACAGGCGATCACCACCGACGAAAAGAAAAAAGCACCCAGTAAGTCCATTGTCAAGTAGCCATCCAGCAGCCCCCTTAAAAAAATAGCCCAATGTTCATGGGGTGTGGGCGGTAATTCTGGGGAGCTCATCAGCACCCCTTTGATGATAATAATTCCCAATGAGCCAATCAAAAGCGGAGTTAATAGATACCCTAACGTATCAACGATCGAATTGCGTTTAAAAGTGAAAAGCCAAATAGTGACACATGAAAGAGCACTGAATAATGGTAAAGACACACCAGGTAAAAAAGCCTTGGTGGTGGAATAGGATAGTGCAATGCACCGCGGCATAGCACCAAAGGGTCCAATCAACCCCATAATGATGAGCGATACAATAAATCCAGGAATGATGCCGATACGTGCAAAGAAAGGTTTATAATCTCCATCGAAGAGTGTCATGGCAATTAGCCCTGTAAAGGGCACTCCCACGGCAGTGATCAGCATGCCTAAAATAGCATAGAAATTTTTGTCTTGGGCAATGTGGCCTAGGGCTAAAGGAAAAACGACATTCCCGGCACCAAAGAACATGGCAAACATTGCCAAACCAGTAGTCAATATAGGTGTTTTGTTAGCTTTTGTCATTTGCCCTTGCTCTTGCCCATGCCCGTGCCCGTGCCCGTGCCCGTGCCCGAAAATATGGGAATTCACGAAATAGAATAATATGAGAGAGCAGTTTTAATCAATCTTTTAAAAAAAGCGCTTTACCTTATCAGGAAATTTAGGTTTCTGAATAATTGCCTGTAGGCGCGGGCAAGGGCACGGGCAAAGTCAGGGATGTTCACTAAAGTCAAGAAACATTTTTACATATTGACTTTTTGCCATTCGATCGGTTATGACTTAAGGTTAAATGTGAATAAATTGCATTCTTTCGTTATGTATCATAATGCATAAAATATTTTACTGGTTGTCGAATTTATGACCAAACAATCACAGATTAAAGTAGCACCATCAATTCTGGCGGGAGATTTCGGCCATATCGCCGATGAAGCTAAACGCATTGAAGCTTCTGGTGCCGACTATCTCCATGTGGATGTGATGGATGGTCATTTTGTACCCAATTTAACGCTTGGGCCTCAGGTGGTGGCGGCTATTAATCGCGCTACTGATATGTTTTTGGATGTACATTTGATGATGTACAACCCGTACGATTACGTTGAGCGGTTTGTGGAAGCCGGCGCCGATAGACTCATCATCCACTTTGAGGCTTCCGAAGATGTTGAAGAGACGCTCAAGTATATTAGACGGTGCAATATCAAAGCAGGTTTGGCATTTTGCCCTGAAACTTCGATGTCCATGATCCCAAAATTCTTAGATAAATGTGATATGATCTTGCTGATGACAGTACATCCAGGTTTTGGCGGTCAAGAATTCATGCCTGAAGTGCTAGAAAAAATACAATTTACACGCGATGTATGTAATCGATTGAATATCCGTGCTGGCGGCAAAACGCTGAATGCTGATTCTGATGATTTTGACCTCCCTCCTTTCGATATCGAAGTTGATGGAGGCATTAATGCTGAAACAGGTCACCAATGTATTGAAGCTGGGGCAAATATTCTTGTTGCCGGCAGTTATCTTTTTAAAGCACCTGATATGTCTGCAGCTGTTAAGACACTGCGTTAGGTGTATGGATGATGTCCTATCTGAACGAATGAGGTTTTGCACCAATGGTACTGAGTAATAATCTAAATCCTGGTATGATTCTTTCGATTAATGGAGAGCTCTACCGTGTCGACTCGTGTGTTAAAGTCACGGTGCCTAAAGGGGCACCTTTTATTAAAACGAAGCTTCGTGACTTAGGCAGCGATGCTTTGGTTGAAAAAAGCTTTAAGCTCAATCAAAATCTCAAAGATGTGACGTTAGCTGAGCGCAAGCTCGAATTCCTGTATCTTGAAGGTAAAGATTACTTATTTCTTGATATCGGTAATCTTGAGCAAGTGCTTATTCCCTCACAAATTGTGGGGGATAAAGTCAATTTCTTGAAAGAAGGGGTCGATGTCAAAGCTGCTTTTTACGGAAATACCATCTTTGCCATCGAGTTGCCACAGTTTTTAGAACTCATGGTAGCCAAAACAGACGGCAAAGAAGGACGAGGGTCTAATCCTAATGCCACTAAAATTGCTGTCTTAGAGACAGGGGCGCACATTGAAGTGCCACCTTTTATTGAAGTGGGCGATATCATCAAAGTCGATACAAAAACAGACGAATATATCCAACGTGTCTAGTGCCTAGTGCTATGACTTGGGTATACATTTTAACTTTTAGCCTTATTTTGGGGCGTTATTTGGGGGTTGTGTGGAAATAAAACACATTAAAGAACTGATGTCGAGTATGGGGCGGACTGGTACACGACGTATTATCATCAAAAAAGAAGGCTTTGAGCTAGAATTAGAGCAGCATGAAAACCATCATCAAGTCACTGTCCATGAGATGGACGAAAGTGCTTTACACCATGAGATGGCCTTTCCAAGAGCCAATTTAACCCTACGTGGTAAAGAACCTCAGCGCGCTCAGTCTCCTGCGGCGGAAGAGCCTGAAGAGGTTGTTGGGGTGTATGTATCCTCGCCGATGGTAGGTACGTTCTATTCGTCTCCTTCACCTGAAGATCCCCATTTTGTCAAAGTTGGCGATCGCGTGGAAAAACATACAGTTATTTGCATCATTGAAGCGATGAAAGTTATGAACGAAGTGAAAGCCGGTGTAGCAGGAACTGTGGCTGAAGTCTTGGTTGAAAATGGTCAACCGGTTGAATTTGGCACAAAACTCTTTAGGATTACCTCATAGTTATGCAAAAAGTTCTTATCGCCAATCGCGGTGAAATCGCCGTGCGAATTATTCGTGCTTGTCACGATTTAGGCTTACAAACCGTGGCTGTCTATTCTCAAGCTGATGCCGAAGCGCTACATGTGCTGCACGCTGATGAAGCTATATGTATCGGTGAAGCGCCGTCAACAAGATCGTATCTCAAAATCCCAAACATCCTCTCAGCTTGTGAGATCACTGGTGCCGATGCGATTCACCCTGGATACGGCTTCTTAAGTGAAAGTGCTAACTTCGCCTCAATATGTGAGAGCTGTGGCTTGAATTTCATTGGCCCATCACCCGCTGCTATCTCACTGCTTGGTGATAAGGCAAAAGCTAAAGCGACAGCGAAAAGTGCTGGCTGTCCTGTCATCCCAGGCTCAGATGGAGTTGTTAACGATCTAGCCCAAGGACTTCAAGAAGCAAAAAGCTTAGGATTTCCTATCTTCATCAAAGCAGTAGCTGGTGGTGGCGGCAAAGGTATTCGCATCGCGCATGATGAACATGAGTTTTCTAAATTGTTTGCCGCTGCACGCGCTGAGGCTGAAGCGAGCTTCGGCAATCCCGATGTCTATCTGGAAAAAATGATCATGAACCCTCGCCATATTGAAGTGCAAGTGCTTGGCGACAAGCATGGCAATTATGTGCATTTAGGCGAACGCGATTGCACCATTCAACGACGGCGCCAGAAGCTGATTGAAGAATCTCCAAGTCCTGTGCTTTCAGCTAAGCTCAGAGAGCAGATTGGACAAGCTGCTGTCAGCGTGGTCAAACAAGCTAATTACTATTCAGCCGGTACTGTGGAGTTTCTGTTGGATCGCGATCAAAACTTTTATTTTATGGAAGTCAATACGCGCATTCAGGTGGAGCATACCGTTACAGAAGAAGTTACGGGTATCGACTTGGTACGGGAACAACTGCACGTGGCGATGGGAAGAAAGTTGCCTTTTAACCAAAAGCAAATCAAATTTGAAGGGCATGTCATTCAGTTCCGTATTAATGCCGAAAATCCTTCGCAAAATTTTGCTCCTTCACCGGGTCGTCTGGAATACTATCTAGCCCCTGGTGGTCCTCATGTGAGGGTGGATAGCGCTTGCTATTCAGGCTACAACATCCCTCCTAATTACGATTCCATGATTGCCAAGCTGATTGTGAAGGGTAAAGATCGGGCCGAAGCAATCGCTGTGGGAAAGCGCGCCTTGCGCGAATTTCACATTGGAGGCGTGCATTCGACGATACCTTTCCACCTCTATATGCTAGAGAATAAAAACTTCCTCAAAACCACTTACGACCTTACCTATATCGATGGCCTAGTAGCCGACGGTTGTGTATTTGAGAAGTAGTCAAAAATGGACTAAATGGACGGCATGGACGACATGGACAAAAATGGACGCGTAGCGTAATTGTCCATGTCGTCCATTCAGTCCATGCAGTCCATTGCCCTTACTTTGGTCTTTTTCTAAAAAATATCCGATCTTAATTAAACCTTAATATTCTAAATGTAGTATTACCGCTTATAAACATAAAATCAATGTTGCTTGGTTGTTTTTAATGTGAGTTGTTTTTGAATTTACAAATTATTATGAACATGGAGTGCGAATCATGCTTAGGAAATTTTCATCGCTGGTGTTGATGGGGGTCTGCGGTGCTGTGGCAACGAGTGCCTTAGTTTTTGGACAAGAATCAACACAACTTCAAGGAAATGTAGCAGTGGGATCGCGTGCCGAACCAAGCGAAGTGCGTATCGCTGCCGAGAAGGTTAGTGCGGCTTTAGCAAAAGCGAACAATACATCAAAAAAGAAAAACACCGCGCTGTTAGCGCGTGGGGCAGGGATACACTATACAACACATCCAGGTGCCTACCATAGTCCGGTGGGTATTTCGTTAATGGGCGATGTTGAGCTCGAAGATGGCTCAGTGTGGCAAGTTTCACCTGTCGATGCTGCAATTACACGCTCATGGATGCCGAGCGATCTTGTTGTTATCACTCCAAACCACTCATGGTTTTCTTCCTATCAATTCAAAATAACCAACCAAAATACCGGACAAGCTGTATTGGCAAATCTAACTCTTGGGCCCATTTACAATGGATTATATACACGCTGGATCACAGCTATCGACTATTACTATAGCGTTGTTTACCTTGATGATGGCTCTGTTTGGAACATGTCAACATGGGATAGTGGAACTGTGGACAAATGGGAGCCAAATGATACAGTGATTATTGGTGTGAGCGATGGCTTGTTTTCCTCTACGCACCCCAATATCTTAATCAATGTGAACATGCTCAATTATGCAGCTGGCGTCACCACATTTTAACCAAAAAATAGGGGAGTTTTCATATGTGTTTTTGCGATTTAGATAGTCCCGTGTATCACAGATCTGTCGTTGCCGTTCCGGCTCCAATTATTGTGCCAGCTTATCGTCGCCCGCTCTTCAGTAGGCCTTTATTTGCCCCTGTGCACCATTACCATCGTCCTGCCTGGAGTGCTAGTAGACATTTTTCTCATAGACCCCATAGTGGTTTAACAGTGGCTAGAGCTCCTATTCATAATAGCGGCGTGCGTCCTTCCCAAGTGCCTTTCCATGGACGTGTGGTTGTAGGCAGAAGATAAATTTAGAATTACCTCCTTGTTGTTAGGAGGGGGGGCGCAAGCCTCCCCTTCTTTTTTTTGAGATCGTTTAGAAATTGCGCTCGGCACGGTTGCGTTGATAATGGCGTTCGATGCCATTGGCAACCTCTTCTGGACTATCAGTGATTTGAATTAAATCGAGATCTTCGGGTGAAATGCAGGCATTTGCCAATAGCGTATCTTTTATCCACGCTATGAGTCCAGCCCAATAACTCTTGCCCATCAAATAAATAGGGAAGGGGAGGATCTTTTTGGTTTGTATCAACGTGATCGCTTCAAAAAGCTCATCAAGAGTGCCCACACCACCTGGTAGAAAGACATAACCTTGGGCGTAACGGATAAACATCACTTTGCGCACAAAGAAATAGCGAAAGCGCAAGTTATATTTGAGATCGATAAAATCATTGGGAGCAGACTCCATGGGAAGATCGATGCTAAGTCCGCAGGAGCGTCCATTGACGGCTTGTGCGCCTTTATTCGCCGCTTCCATGATGCCTGGGCCTCCACCTGTAATGATAGCAAAGCCGCGTTGCGAGATGTGCTTGGCAACGTCGATGGCTAATTCGTAATAGGGTGACGAGGGGGGCAGCCGCGCAGAGCCAAAAATTGATACCGAAGGACCCAAATTTGTCATTTTTTCGAATCCATCAACAACTTCTGAAACGATACGCAAGACGCGCCAGGCGTCCGTCACCATATGTTGGGCATCGTTGTTATAAGGAGGTCCTTGCATGAGATTGCCTCTTAGGGGTGCTTTTGATTGAACAAACGAGTCATGATCGCTTCGATAGGGTTCTTACGTGATCCAGAACTGCCACCTTGATTGCCATTAGCGACTTCATGTAGGTTCTCAATGGCAATAAAAGCAGCGGGATCTTCGCGGTGGATGAGTTCTTTCAATTCGGCTAGCTGCAAACGTTCAGCGATGACATATAAGATTTCGCGGGCATCACCAGAAAACCCTCCACGCCCATACATCACAGTTAAACCAAGGCCAAGTTCGTGCATAATAGCACCAGCGATGGCTTCCGATTTTGAAGAGATGATCAACACCGATTTTGTTTCATCCAGGCCCACAATGACAGCATCCATGATTTTGATCACGACGATGTACATGATGAGCGACAGCAGAGGGGGGTGCCAATCTTGAAAAACGATTCCTGCAGAGCCAAAGACAAAGAAATTGCAGAAAAGAACGACTTGGCCTACGGTAAACCCAGTCTTTCGATTGATGATGATCCCCAAAATCTCTGTGCCATCCAAGCAGCCGCCATAGCGGATGATCAGCCCAATCCCCACACCCAGAATAGCTCCACCAATGACCACCACTTCTAGTGTTTCGGCATGGAATTCTAACGGGCCTATCTGGCCTAAGAAGATCAGGGATCCAGCGAAGATCAGCGTGGCAAAAAGCATATGCCAGAGAAAGAACTTGCCGATAAAGCGGTAGGCTAGATACAGAAAGGGTAGGTTTAACGCTATCAGAAATATAGGGAGTGTTTTTGCACCAAAGACGCTTGCAAAGATCATGGCCACACCCACAATGCCACCGTCGATTAGTTTATTGGGAATGAGGAATACCTCAATAGCAAAAGCTGCAAAAAATGCACCGATTGCCAAAAATAAGTAATCAAAAATATAGCTTGCTACTGTTTTACCAGATGCCTGTGGGGAATACATGGGCATATCTCTCTAAATGGAATTTGGCAGTAGCATACATAAAAAAAACATATTAAACAATCATAAATTGGACTATTCCTCACAACTGCCGCTGAAGCTGATTGGACATGGACGAATTGGACTGACTAGACGACCTGGACGAACTGGACATATGGACATGTGGACAGAACCGTCCTGTTCGTCCAGGTCGTCCAGTCAGTCCAATTCGTCCATGTCCATTAATGTTTTCATTAATCTAAATATCTGAATGTCAATACACATTGATCTTTTTTTGTATTTTTTTTGCAAAAAGCTTGT
Organism: Chlamydiota bacterium; assembly: GCA_013286645.1. GTDB lineage: Bacteria > Chlamydiota > Chlamydiia > Chlamydiales > Parachlamydiaceae > JABDFJ01. The sequence continues at coordinate 16,398 of JABDFJ010000018.1, forward strand.
CATAAATTCGCCACATGCGTAGACTCAATGCTTAAATTTAAGGGCGTATAGCTCAGTTGGTAGAGCTCCTGTCTTACACACAGGCGGTCATAGGTTCGAGTCCTGTTGCGCCCAAACAGTACGTAATAAGTACACTCCAATGCGGGAGTAGTTCAATTGGTTAGAGCACCGCCCTGTCACGGCGGAAGTTGCGGGTTCGAGCCCCGTCTCCCGCGCATTTTCCTAATCTATCTTATGCTATGTACTATGCTTGTCTGCGCTGCATGCGCAAGACAATCGTTGGATGACTTTCTCGAAGAAGGGGAAGGGATCACGCGCGCTCTTGTGATTGAATTAAAACAGGTGCGTACACGCGATGATTTGCTAGCGCATGCCGCAAAGCTACAACAGCTTTTCAATGCTTTAGTCGATGTGATCATTCGCGCGCAAGAGTTTAAAGATCTTCATCCCAATGCACAGCCTTCAAACACATATGTCAACGAACAAATCATGGGGGATCAATTGCGCGTTGAACTCAATCGCGTTTTGCGCATGGAAGGGGGACGCGAAGTGATAGAAAAAACTCAAGAAGAAGCCTTAAATCGTCTCGATACTTTCGAGCAAAGTAGATAGTTTTTTTCTTTCATTTAAACAAGTTAGAAAAACTATTTTCAAAGGAATTTTGTGCAGTCTTAAGATGATTGTAGTTGGTTAAATCACCCACACAGATGGGTACAGCGGTAATGTAGCCTTTGCGCAACCATGTGCCGTCTCCCTCATCTTCGTTGGCAACATCACGCAATTTGGAGCCCAGCCAGAAATAGGTGTGGCCTTCGCTTGGATGGGTCCGTTCGGTTAAATCCTCACCCCACCATTCTTTTCCTTGGTGCGTCATTTTAAAACCCTTCGCTGGACCAAGCTTTTTTTCTGGGAAATTCACGTTAAGCAGTGTGCCTTCAGGTAGGGGATTAGCTAAGATGTATTGGACAATATGTCGTGCGAATTTTTCAGCGCCTTGATAATCAGGTTCTATATGATAGTCATGACATGAGAAAGCAATGGCAGGGATTTCTTGCATGATGCTTTCTATGGCCGCAGCGACAGTACCGCTGTACAGCGCTGTGCGGCCAGCGTTAGATCCGCGATTGATTCCAGAAAGAACTAAATCTGGCTTTTTTACCAAAATGGAATTGAGTGCCAGTTTCACACAATCAGCAGGGGTGCCATTGACACTCCATATGCGCTCTGGGTCTCCTTCCCAACGTACTTTTTCAATGCGCAGAGGTTGGCGAAGTGTTGTAGCCATACCTACAGCAGATTGCTCGACTAATGGGGCGACGACTGTAACGTGTGCAACGTCTTTTAGAGCATGCCATAGATGCTTGATGCCAGCTGCATAGATACCATCATCGTTTGTAAGCAGGATAGTTGGTTTGTGTGAGGTCATGAGCAGATCGCCTAGGAAGCTGATTTCGAATTTTTTGATAGTAAGTAGAAAATTAATTTTCAGTCAACTTGTTTTGTGGTTCGTTTTGTTTTTGTTTAATTTAATTTCGTTAAAAAGTTATTATTATATTAGTGGGATGATGAGGGATATCATGTCAGATGAATCAAAGCCTGCAATGAATTTGAGTAAAATTACGGTCACACAAAAAAGTGGAATAGGAATTGGACGTTTTTTTCAGCGTGTGCAGCAGTTTTTTACAAAAGAGGCTGATCCCCATGAGATTAAGCTAATAGGTCGGATTCATGAATTGCAAGTGACAGCCAATCAAGTGCTAGTCGATTTGATTGCCTTTAAAAATGACGTCGAAGCGGCAATTGATCCTTATCTCTTTTCGTTGATATGTAATGTGGTTGATCCGATGATTAAAGAGATCGCAACGTTTCAAAAAATATGTGAACACGAAGAGTCAGCTACAGTACAGGTTAAAACCTACCACCGTTATGTAGAGTGGCTGGAAAAGGCGAGGAAGTGGGCCGAGCTTAAAGCGCAAATCCATCAACCTCATATCATTGAGCAAGCGACATCTTCGCATATCGTGCAAGAGTTCTTGACGCGCATCGCGCGTGATATCAAAATCCTGCTTGATTATTTAGATCATACTTTGAACAGCTTCGAATTAGATGATACTTTTAAAGACATCTTGCGTGCACAGATCACACCAAGAATCGAGCCTCAATTGCACCTATTGAGTAATCTCAAAGAAGCTCCTTGCAACGTTTCGTTAGACGCATTGATCAATTGGCGTTATGAGGCGGACCGGCAAAGGGAAAGATGTTTTAGCGAGACACTGCATATCATCGATGCTTTTGCCAATGAATTTAATCCTTCAAAGAGTTCAGAAGTGAATGCAGCAAGTGAGCACGAGACTGAAATTCTTGTTCAACTAGCGCTTTTAGAAGAGCAAATGGCCTTGTTAGCGGCAGATGTTGATGGTCTCCATGATGGGGATGAAAAAGGGGCAAAGCAGCTCTTTAGCACTCTTGAAAGTCTTGAAGCTGATATCCACAGCCTTAATAGCGATCTTTTGCTTCCACCGGATCTGTTTGATCGAGTGCAGCAAATCATAGAAACACTCGCTGCGCTGCGAGAAAAAATCTTAATGTGAATCTAAAAGATATATTCGCCAGCGATATTACGCGTATTGTGTCCATCTAGCACATGAAAGACTCTGAGCTTATTCAACGTAACTGGTGACAATTGACCGATGGGTACATAGACGATTTTTTTGCCAAAGCGGCGGGCATAGCTTTTTAATGCGCTGCGTGGCGGCTTGCTTGCCACATAGGTGATTAATGGTTGCACAGCATAATCGATGGCCGCCATGAGCAGCACTTCGGCTTTGGAACGGCATTCAGTATAATCTTGATCCATCCAAACGTTGTATAAACGACGTGGAGGATACGACATCATGAACCCTCCATATTCACAACGGCTGATGCCAGGGCCGACAATGTTTTCAGTCATAGATGTGGCATAAAATGCCATGTCGGACTCTTGCGAATGCTCACCCAACCAGGTGGTACACCAATTGTATTTATCTGCAGATGATTGCGCTTCATCCGCTTGCTCTTCGTTAAAGATGATGACGATGGATCCTACGCCACCTGGTGGCTTGCCTCTGGTTTTGATGTATAACTTTTTTTCATGCCAGTGGCGGATGGTTTCGCGCGTATCTATTCCTTCTTCTAAGCTTGTGGAAAAGGGGATGGTGCGGGAAGCCTCTTCGGAGAGTATCTGCGTACCTTTCTTTTTAAGGAACTCACCAAAACGCTCGATGATAACGTCTTCAGGGGGGTATGAGCAGATACTAAAAGGGCCAGGAGGTTTGAAACGCACTTTTGAGTGATCTTTACGCAATCGTGGAGCATAGTTGCTTTTTGAGTTTTTCATTTTGAGCTGAAAATGGATGAGTTTGCTGTTGCCCCACACATCTTCGATAGACAAATCAAGTTCAGGCAAGTTGTCGATATTGCGGCGATGGGGATAATCAGTGGCTAGTTTCCACACTTCATAAGCATAATTATGGTCGACACAGCATTTAGCGGCCGATAAGATCTGAAATAGATCGGGCATCAATCGATTGCGTATTAAGGCATAGTTGCGCAAAAACTTCATCAAATTGCGCATATGATAGCCAGGAAATGCATTGCCACTCTCTTGGACATAGCTTTCGGAGGCGGTTTTATAGAGGGCGTAGATCAACTTTTGGCGATCAGGAGGAAATTCAGTAGGGGTATTAACATGAGAATGTTTCGACAAAGCCTCACTATTTTCACGGCGCAACATTTCATATTGATCAGTGATCCAACCACATTCAGCCATCACATCGCGGCAAGATAGCTCTGTCAAAGTGCATAGTTCGATTGCTTCGCGCACCGCATGGGTTTGGGGGGGGAAGGAATTCTGGCTGGTTAATTCCAAGACCCTTTCCACGTGGGCCATACCACCTACAAAAAGAATGCGATCATATCGTAAGGAGAGCTCTTTAAGTCTTTGAGCCATATACAGCTCGCGGTTGCGGTCTGCTTGGTTGATGGTGGGGTTCTTAGCGAGGATAAATTTTTGATAGGCTTCGTAATAATTTTTTAAGCCTATGCGTTCGATGGCATAGGGGTCGGGCATATTCTCACGCACGTCTGGGTAGTAATCGACGTCTAGATCGATGCACCAGGCTGGCACTTGAGATTCTAGAGCAGAGCGCAAAGCCTCAAAAGCACCATCGCATGGTTCAGACATGTAGTACAAAGGGACATGAGCTTTATCATAGGTGATCACCACGCTGATGTCAGGCAAACGTGAAGCGGCATGGAGCAATTGCAATTGCATCGTTTCCGCCAACTCCACAGCCACACAATCTGGCTTGATAGCATTAAAAGCTTGGCGTACCTCAGCGGCCATCTCCATGTTATAGTGGAGGATGGGAATAGCCCAGATGTTATCTTTGCGCAAGCAAAACGGCTCTTCTAAAAAGGATAGGGCTGATTTTGTCATACGACGTATGCCAGCGCCTCATCGCCAAGCGTCATCACGATAGCTTGTTGGAGCAAATTGTTTATATTGCCACTGTTGCCATTCAAACTCTTGATTCGCTTGGCGGCATAGCGCGCGATATTGATGCCATCACGCACTGTATAATTTTCATTCTTAGCGTGGGCCCGTTGGAGGAAGTTGACAACGTAATCCAAGATATGCATGTCGAGGAAGGGGAGGTTTTCTCGCAAAATGCGCTTTTCTTCTTCAGCTTCGGGGAAATCGAGATAGATTTGGGGCTGTAATCTGCTGTGGATATATTCCGGAATTTCAAAAGTCGAGGCATCGTCATTCATGGTCACACAGATGCGAAACTCTGGGCTGGCAGCAACTTTTAAGCCAGCTACAATCGATTCGATGTAGCGCCGCGTGTCTAAAAGGGGTGCCAACGATGCCCAGGATTTCTCGCTCATGCGATTGGCTTCATCGAGGATACAAACTCCGCCTCGGATCATCGCTGTAACGAGCGCAGAAGCGACATAGCGGATGCCACCAGCCTTGTCGATGACAGGCGTGATCAAGAGGTCTTCAGGCCTCGTATCCATGGTGCATTGAAAGATATATACTGGTTTGTTGAGTTTCTGGGCGGCGGCGTAGGCGAGGGTTGTTTTGCCGACACCTGGCTTGCCGATCAATCTGGGATTTAGGGGGATATCATTTTCGTCGATCACTAACCAAGCCGCCAACAACTGCTCTAACACATCGTGTTGTCCGATCCATTGAAAGGCAAATTCATCTGGAAAGCCTAGGGCAATTTCAATCCCTTGAATGTTAATCGTTCTTTCGTGTTCACTCGGTAGCGCGTGGCCCATACACTTTTCTCCCCATCCAGATTTTTGCATAAACGATACCGAAATGCTTAAATATCGGCAAGTGAACTACAAAGTATGCAGCAGCTTCCGCTAAAAAACCGTGCCCGTGCCCTTGCCCGTGCCCGTGCCCGAAAATATAGGACTTTACGAAAAAATGCTGATAAAATGATTGGTTTTCCTGGAGAAAATTTTTTAGCGGAAATTGCTCTGCAAAGCAATAGACATGGTTATTTGCGAGAGGCTTTGTCTGAACCGTATAGAAGCCCTGCTTGGGCAATATTCTGGCGGGCATGGGGGTAGATGAGCTCGATTTCTGCTAGCAACTTATCCACTTGGCGCCGCATCGATGTTTGTCCCACCGGACAGCGGCACATAATGCGCTTAAAGCCATATTGCTCAGCGAAAGTGCGAATGTCATCTTCCGCCACATAAATGAGAGGGCGAACGATGGTGATACCATAATCATGCATGGGCACTTTGGGTAAATTGCCAGCAAATTCTCCTTTATGCAACAAATTCATCAGCAGCGTTTGCGCATTGTCGTCACGGTGATGTCCGAAAGCCACCGTCGTGGCACCTACACTTTTGGCTGCATCAAAAAGCAGTCTGCGGCGCTCGCGGGAGCAGCTATAGCACTCGAGATCTTCCAGCTTTTGCTTGGCTTCACGTACAACAAACTGCACACCTAAACCATCACAAATTTGTTGAAGATAGGAGGTAGAAACGCCGGCACCACACGAGAAAGCTCCCGACACATGGATGGCAGTGATGTCAAAAGGAGGCACCCCGCGACCAGATATGGCTTTGAGCAGAAACAGCAATGCCAGGCTATCTTTGCCCCCACTCAGGGCAATGGCAAGCTTAGACACCCCATCCAGCAGTTTAAATTCATAGAGCGCTTTGCGCACAGCACTTTCCAGCCGTTTGCCAAGTCCGGTCCATGGGGGTTGCGCGAGAGGTATTTCTGTCATGAAGGTGTTATTGTAAAGTTCTTAAAGAGAGTAACTAAGATGAAAATTATAGATAACCCCCAAAACAAAGTCAAGGAGATATTTTCCTTGTCGCTGTCCCTGTCCCTAAGGTCGCTAAGGTCGCTTAAGTCGCTATCGTCCCTACATATCAGAGATCGAAACAGGTACGCAGCATTAATTGTAGGGACGGTAGGGACTTAAGCGACCTTAGGGACCTTAGGGACGGGGACGGAGACAAGGAAGGGGAGTAATTTGCTTCTTAAGCGAGCATTTTTGGGGGGTAGATTGTAATTAATGCATCTTGGGCAGTCGGGTCATCATTCATGAAATTAGTGATATGAACTTTGCCTGTAATAGTCCCTAAAGAAGTTTCTAGATCCTGCCCATTTAAAATATTAAAAACACTCGTTCCTGTTATAGTAGGGGGCTCTGTGCTTGTGTCAATATCAATTCTACTTGTGACTCCTTCAAGAACGAAATGCAGTCCAAAAATAAGTTCATTTTCACTGCTGCTTCTGATAATGGTACTTATGATGGGTTTTAATAGCCCCTGCATTACAAAGCGTTCAATGCGCCGCTGATGTTCCTGGCTGATGCCACCGGCTGTCATGTCGTTTCGAAATTCGCTAAGGTCTGTATATTTTTTGCCTTCCAGTCGAATGATTACTCTTGGCATGTCGTGCAAGAATTGTAGAGGAATGGGTGGGCCATTTTCCACTGGCTGAAGATTTTTTTCTGCATCCTCAATAAGTTTCGGTATAGCGCCGAGCAAAGGAGTTTGATAAACTCCCGGTTTGGCTAGGCGCTGCTTCACTTCATCCAAAGTCAGCGTAATTGTAGGCTCAATTTTGTTACCTTTGATAACTTCAATATCCTCGGCAACCCCTATGGGAGTGGAAAGAGCAATAGTTTCGAGATTGAGTTTGCTATCAAGCATGTTTTCCACTACTAGTGCAAGCTCTTTTAAGACGACAAAGACATGTTTCTCCGATTCTGGCGGGATATTCTTGGGGTAGTATTGTAAGACCATATTTCTTATTTCGATTAACTCACTGGCACTTAATCCCCCTGGTTGCTGTGGTATCTTACCAAATTTCGTATCGCGCAGCCATAGCGCGATAAGCATGGCTTGTGCTTGGGCTATGGGCACTGGAGCTCCGCTTTGCATCACATCAAAATCGTATCGACTCTCTGCAGACAGCTGCAGATAGAATTTTTGCATGCAAAGAGCGCTCAACTCGTCTATTTTGCTTTGCATAAGAGAGGCAATTTTTTCATCTTTAGGTTTGATTTGTGCAATTTCGGCAGCAATTTGGGTAAAATCGCTTGCGTTGTTCAGGTTGTTAATTTTGGCGAGAATAGCATTTGCTTTTTCCGCTGTGATAAACATTTCATGTAATTGGTGTGACGTAGTGTTCCGCATTTCAGGGGACTGTAAAAGTTTTTGAAATTCATTTTGTAGATCCTCTGAGGCTGATTTGAAGATCTCATTATTAGCCAAGAATTCTAAGGTTTCGATTTCATGTGCGCTATAAGCTCTAAATGGTGAGTTCTCAAGAGCTTGAAGTCGTGAGATTTTTGCGTTGACCACATCCAAGTCATCTTTATTTTTCACAGCTTTCAATTCGTCTGTCAGCGCAGATTTTTCTTGTATGAACTGCAACAATGTATGGCGTTGCTTTGCATCAGGGGATGGTTGATCCACGGTTTTTTGTGATACTACCTCTGTGAATTCTTTTTGAATTTCATCTGTATTGTCACGCAATACATTTTGGAAAGTTTGCAGCGCCTTTTTTTCAACTTTTTCAGCGATGCGTTGTTGATTCCAATTGCTTAATTTTTGGCTTACTTTAGCAAATGCTTTTGAAACCCCCTCAAATGTGTTTGAAAAGCGACTAAGCAAATTTCGAAAGAAGTTGGTGATAGGTGTGAAGTTAGGTCTTAGCTGATACCAACGCTTAGCCACCGCTGAAGTGCGCTGTTCGATTGAAAGCGAGGTTTCTTTATCTGCAGTGGCAGCTGTTTGTTCGGCCACAGGTTTGTTAGCTAAGGCGCTGCTAGCTTCAATCTCCTGAGAAAAAGTTTTAGCAAAAGCTAAAATCCCTTCTAACTGCTCATTTGTGGAGATCCCTTTAATTTTTTCGACAGCACCTGCCGCTATGTGTGAGTAGTCTTCACTTTCTTCATTTTGCTTCAACCCCTGCTCTAACATGCTTCGGCCTGTAGCATCTTCACTACACCATCTTAGGACAAAGTTTGTGGCCGCAGTGGCTTGTTCCGGTGTCAGCATTAAGGGGGATAAATTTAAGGTTTCGCTTGTGGCTGCGTATTTAACGCAGCTCTGGCTAAGCTTGACAATTTGGGTATTCAATTCTTTGATTGTTGCCAGGATGTTGTCCTTGGCTGTCGCGAAAGAGATTTTATTGCTTGCTGGTGCTTTTGTCGTGGCTGCTTCAGAGGAGTCTTTGGAGAGTTCTGTAGAGAGTGTGTTTTTGTATTGATCAACCATTCCAACGCAGCGCGTGTTTAGCGCCATCACTTCTTGCTTGAGCTTTGATAGATCGCTTAAGCCTTTTTTTAGCTCGCCTAAGCTTTTTTTACTTTCCTTCTGTTCGATACTTGCGTCCCGTTGGATTTTGCTTGCTGCCACACCAATTTGTTGATCAATGCTGGCAAGGTCGCCTTTAAGAGCTTTTAGGTTTTCATATGTCTGCGTAAGCGCATCAACTGTCTTTTGCGATACAGAGGTGGTTAAGGGGAGAGGTGGTACTTTGGCTTGGCTTGAAGCGGGGAGTTGGGACACCTTTGGCTTACTTTCAGCTTTTATCGCAGGCCCACTTGGTGCGGTGTCACTTGCAATTGAAAGTGGCACATTACCTGAATTACCGCCATTTACTTTTGTCATAGTATTTTTATTGGTTAGTTTTGGTGTTTATTTTAATTATAAACTATTTTTTATTTACATTCTTTGTTTTTGAACTATTTTTGTTTGTGCCCGTAGACTTAAATAGATGAGTCAGCTTGTCAATTCCTTGATTCCAAGAGGCTTTGATACGAGAGACATTGGGCAATACAGTTCTTAAGCTTTTAAAAAGTTTTCCCACCGGAGCGAAGAAGTGCTTAATTTTGGCGTGCATTAAGTTGGAGCGTTGTCGCTCCACTTCTTTGAGGGCGGAATTCAGCCTGTCAAGCGAAGTGCTAATCTGCTGCAGCTGGCGCTTATGCTGCGCCCCACGCCCTTCAGTGTGCAAGGCTTTCGTGTATACGGCTTTTGCTTTGCTGAGTGCTTTTTTTACCAGCGTAAGTTCGGCGTATGAACAGATGATTTTACCCTTTTCTAGCTGTGTTTTCACTAACTTATGCATTGCTTCATGCAGATGATGATCGCCATTAGTGCTTTGCTTCGAAAGTTGCCTTACAATGTCGATTTCCTGTCCAATCTCTTGGCTGATTTCACGCTTCACCGTTTTGCATGCCTGCTCCTTGGCAGCTATCTGCTGTATCACTTGCTGCTCATTATCATCACCCGAACTGATATGCGTATACTCTTCCTTGAGCTCTTCGAGCTCGTGTTCAAGCTGTCCTACGTGAGCACGTGTTAGCAACCTTTTCAATGCTAAGCTATCAGCTTCAGAATAAGCAGTATAGAGTTGCTGCAATGCTTCTTGCCCCTGAGTGATTTCTAAGGTTTCAAGGCATTGGTGCAGATCTTCTTCGATCCTTGTATCAAGGGTCTGCTTGCGCTTCTGGATGTGGCTCGCTTCTGCCGGTAGCGCAGCAATTTTGTGCTGCACATCTTGTAGTGCCACGGCGGCCGCATTAATGCGGTCGATGAGCTTATGATTTTGCGACGGGGTGCTGCCATGTTTTAGCTCAGCAATGATCTTTTTTAGTCCTTTTTCGGTTTCTTCTACGCTCTTTTTGCTATTAGCTAATATTTGCTTGACTTCAGACATTTGTAAAGCTGTGCCAAGGAGAGGTGGCGTGTGTTTGGCGTGTGAAACGGGGAGTGCCGTCTGTTTTTCGACAAATGGCGAAGTGTGTATTCGATGGCTACCTGTTGGAATGTTGCTTCCCATTATTGACCTCCATAAATCGTATCTTACTAAGTATTATAAGACTTCGATGGCATTTCCTCCTAGCCTTGTCAAGTCTGATCCTTCCATCAATGCAAGAGCAATACCAATCGCACCATCAAAATAGACCATTAATGCACGCATCAAGAAATACGTTCTAAATATATCGTGGATAGTAAATTGAAAATTCACGAAAAAAGTGTTGAGCGAAATTCCGGTTGTTTGCTATAAACAACGCTTATCCTTTTTGTGCTGACATAGCTCAATTGGTAGAGCACCCGACTTGTAATCGGACGGTTGTGGGTTCAATTCCTACTGTCAGCATAGTTTCTCTCTTATATTCCTTCGGGGGTGTCGCATAGTGGCAATTGCAAGGGACTGTAAATCCCTCGACTCCGGTCTCCGCTGGTTCGAGTCCAGCCGCCCCCATTTAAGGGACTCCGTCCCTTAAAAATCCCTGCCAAAGGGTCGAAGACCCTCTGGACTCCCATTACGTAAGCTTCGCCTGCCCCACATCCTCGAAAAAACATCATTCTTTACCCAAAGACAATAACAGTTCACGCTGAAAAATGGTTCATCACATAAATTCAACGCAGACGGGGGGACGTGGTGACGCAGAGAAAAAAGGGAATTATTATAAATAGCAGGATGAACATGATAGACAGGATGAGCTAGCCCTTTCAGGAAAACATCTAATTAGGAACTTGTTAGCAAGGAATGTTTTACTAATTATACTTTTTTTGTTTTTTATCCTGTATATCCTGTTCATCCTGTGAAACTTGTGTTTCTCTGCGTCACCGCGTCTCCCCGACTCTGCGTTGAATTTATGTGTGAACGAACCCGTTTATTAAGAACGATTAGGTGAAAAGCGTTATCCTGCTATTCTTGTGCTCGCCTTTTGACTTTTGTAATCGTCTCAGGTAGTCCAGGTAGTCCAATTCGTCCAGTTCGTCCATATCCAATTGAAGATAAACTAGCGCCAACTTTTAGTTGTAAATATTCTTTTTAAGTTGATGCCATTGTGTGAACATAAGCTTTTTTTGCATTTAAGATATGCATGAGGGGTTTTTCTATGAAATAATAGAAAATGTATCCCCCACTTATGGAACAGACCAATAACACAATAAAAGCGATCCAAGAACTGCCTATGAGCAAAGGTAAACATTTACATAATAACAAGATGACTGGAACATGGATCAGGTACAGTGAATAGGAAATCTTACCGAGTGAAAGCATTGCTTGAGGAATTAGATGATTGACATCTGAGTTGACTAATCCTAATAGAAAAAGCGTCGTCGGGATAGTTGCTAGCCAGTATGATGAGATAGGATAATACCAATTAACGAGCACACCACTCCCAAAAAGCACAAACGCGCTTATCCAACTCCACGAAGAGGCGTATGAGGGGTATTTTTGAAGAATACACGCAATCCCTATACCTAGAAAAAATTCCAAATTTCTTAATTCAAAAAATGGATAGGGACAAGAAGAAAAAACACCGATCGCATAAACAAAGATACCACCCAGCCACAATGTAAAACAAAGTAACCCTAGCCTTTTATTTAGAATCCCAAAGCATCACTATTAAAATATTCTCCCACACCTCCTGCAGCATGCAGTAAAACAACAAGCAAAGCTGCAAAGCCCCTTAAAGCTTGGATAGAATGGAGTTGTGAATCTTTCACTGTGGGTCAGCCTCTTAATGCATGCAATCGACAAAAGCGCGTAATATATCAAATACCGCAAATTTTATGCACTTGAATGGAAAAAAATCTGGAATAAATAGTCCCGTTGCAGCAGAGTTTAAGTCCATTTAATACAAATAAGTGAGACAATTATGCGAATTGCAAAATGGATAGGTATGATAAGCGTCTTTTTAGGTGTCATCTTTTTAGGATGGCTAAGCCTTAAACCTGAAACGCCTTCATTAAAAACCGCTCGTCTTTTAGTCAATGTCCAAAAAACGGCAGGGTTTTCTGCCAAAGAGTTTTCGGAAGCTTCTTCTGCAAAACTTGCATTTGTAGAGCCAAGAAATCCTTTCAAGCTCCTTCAGTCAATTTTTGCTGATTCTCCTTTTGTCGTATGTTCTTCAGACATAGATGAAAGAACACTTAGATCTGTGGCCAGAAAATATGGCTACAGATACATATCCTTTTCTCAACAAACACTCGAAGAAGCCGTTAATGCGTCTAAAAAAATGTTAGAGTCTATGCCCAAATTTAGCAGTGAAATTGTGTACTTAGATAAGGAAAATTCTCAAAGAATTTATGAGCTAATGCGTAGAGTAGATTTATCACTCACAAATGCCGGAATTCCTTATTGGGCGACATCCGGAACTCTTCTAGGAGCTGTACGTCATGGCGGACTCATTCCGTGGGATGATGATCTTGATATTTGTATTTTCGATAAAGATGAATCGAAACTAATCGAAATGGAGCAATCGTTTCACGAATTAGGTTTAGAAGTGCATCACTATTGGAAAGATTTTTATAAAATTTATAAGAAAGATGGAGATTTAATCCCCGACGTCAAAAACCCAGGAACTGTTTTGCCCTTCAAATATCCTTTTGTGGACGTTTTTGTGGTCACCTTGGAAAAAAATAATGAAGCAAAAGATGTCTATGTGCATAAATCTGACAACTTTTATTTTATTTTTAATAATGAACGCTTTGCTTATTCCCAACTAGAAAATCTGACGCGCAGCCCTTTTGGTCCAATCACAATTCCTGTACCAGCTAATCCCGAACAATTTTTGAATACAGCTTATGGCATGCCCAACTATCCTACCCTTTGGAAAAAATATGCTATTGAACCAATATGGATTCATCAATCTGAAAAATCCGCGGATATTCAAGGCGCTGCTTTTGTTGAAATAAATGATTACTCGCCAGCACCATATTTAAGGGACTCCGTCCCTTAAAAATCCCCGCCAAAGGGTCGAAGACCCTCTGGACTCCCATCACGTAAGCTTCGCCCTGCTAAAATGAACTGGATCGATTCCTTCGATAGCTTAGACCAAGGTCTAGAAGATTTCTTTTGATTCACTGAGAATTCTCATTTTAAGGGCGGGATGTAGGGCTGGTTTTGTGACAAGGTCTACGTGACAACCTAAAATTTCCTCTATAATGCCATATCCCTATACTCTCTATCGGTACTATAAAACGGGGGAGGGGAGTAAATTCTAAGTATTGCTTCGGATGGATAATCCAGATATGGGTATATGGTCTTAGCTCGCATGCGATAAGCGTATTCAGAATGATAAATGGGAATTTTGAAAGATAAGATATCGTTTTGCTTTACCATCCCTTTAAATAACTTTGATTGTCGAGTCAGCGTTTCTTCCGGTGCAATTAGGATTTGGGCAGTGAGCGTATTTCCTGCAAAAATCTTAAATCCTAATCGGGCATACCCTGGAACAAATATGGCTAACGCGGGCGCTGCGACAAACATGATAACGCTTGTGATCATGCTCACTTGCTGTAATTTGAAGCGAAACAGGGGGGTATTCTCATTATAGGCGGGAAGTAGGAACAATCGCAATTCCATTAAAAATAACCAAATATTCCATAGTGGGATCACTTTTCCCCAGTTATGTCCATAGGGCCCAAGGCAGATAAGCACGACCATCAGCATGATGAATGCCATTGCTGTGGCAACGCGTCGCCATCTACGAAAAAGCAGCATAACGCCGATCGCTGCTTCGAAAATGGGTGTGACAAAGCCTACGATCGTAAAAAGCCAATCCAAAGAAGGAATATAAATTGGTGTAAGAAACCAGGGCATTATTTTAGTAAAAAAGGTCATATTTAGCTTGTGAAAGCCTGCCCAAAAGTAGACTCCGCATATCATGATTCTTAAAGCGTTCAATCCGTTTTCAGGGCGCTTGCAGAAGGCTGCAACTAAAGTGACGAAGCAATACATGTGAAACCAGGGCTGAAACCGAACAATGTCTTGTACGCCCCAAAATATGATGCAGGCGGATACCCCAAAAGCGGGAAAACGTTTTTTGGGAGTAATGATCAACCAGACCAGCAGCATCAGGCATAAAAAGAATATTCCCCAATCAATAGAAGAAGGCAATCGCGCGAAGGGCTCATAAAGTGGAACAGGAGTTAACAGAGGATGTTGAAATCCTGGAAGAAAACTGCGCCATTCCATGCCAAGAGTGATGAGGATCGTCAGGCAAGTTAGGCGTATGACATACGCAAAATCGCGTTCCAAATTTCTATCAACAGCTAGAGAAAGACCTTGGGACATAAGTATCACTACTTGATTAATTACAATTTGTCCTTATATTCCAAGGCAGCATTTAGACTTTACAAAAATAAGTAATATTTTTTATTTTGCATCAAAGCAGGAGCCGCTTTATGAAAAAAATTATCACTTTTTCCCTTATTTTTCAGTTAATCGTATCAATTCTGATTGGCCATGAGAAAAAAAGCGATCCTCTAACAAATTGCATCCACTCCGAATGCGGCATCCCCAATGAATTTAAAAATCTTCCGTATGCAGTCTATCCAGGAACCTGTAAATACAGCATCGATAGGTTTAATTATAATAAGCGATTTAATTACTTCCCTAAGATTATCTTTTATCCAGAAAGTGATCAGCAAGTGCAATTTTTGGTGAAAATATTTAAGAAATATCACTTGGAATTCGCACTTCGGTCCGGAGGCCATTGTTTTGAACCGGGCTCATTGTCATCAGATTATATCGTAGACGTCAGTAACTTCAATAAAATCATTCCAGATGTATCTAAAGAAGAAGTTTATATTGGCGCTGGAAGTGAACTTAAAAATGTGATCAGAACTCTTGGAGAATTGGATTATGCGATACCCACAGGAACATGTCCAAGTGTCGGTGTGACAGGCCTAACCTTAGGAGGCGGCATTGGCTTTCTATGCAGACAATTCGGGTTAACGTGTGATTCGGTAAAATCCATTAAATTAGTTAATGCTGAAGGTGAAATCATCACAGCCAGCAGTAATTCTCATCCTGATTTATTCTGGGCATTGCGAGGGGGAGGAAATGGTTCGTATGGGATTGTTTTAGGATTCACCTTTAAAATGCATTATGTGCCGGTTGTTACCTATTATGAATTACTGTGGGAATGGGATATCAACCTTTTGAAGCCCATCATGAAGACCTGGCAACATTGGGCTAAGACACTTCCGGATAGCGTCACCACAGTCTTAGGCGTTCGTCATCCTAACTTCATGTGTGCCGTGCCAGAGGAATCTCCTCCGCTCGTCATCAGAATTGATGGGATTAAAGTGGGGTCTGAACCATTCACAGAGTGGAAAGCATTTGAGAAATTTAATCCTAAGGTTATCATTATTAAAACAAGCTACTTAGATTCAGTAAAATATTGGTCTAATGAGTCTCCACTTCCTTTTAATAAAGGCAAATCCAAAATCATGCATAAACCCTTGAATGATAAAACAATCAATAAAGTGGTGAAATTTTTTAAAAAGTTAGAAGAAAGAAATCCAGATTTCCTCGCATATTTTGACTTTGAAAGATTTGGAGGACAAGTGGCAACGAATGATAGCTCTTTTTTTCCAAGTCAGGCCTTTGGCTGGTGGGAGCAAGCCTATTTTTGGGAATTTCCAGAACAAACAGAGGAAGTGCTCGCTTTAAGTCGTACATTTTATAAATCTCTTAGCAATAAAAAATTCCCTCATTGCTATGCCAACTTTGTAGACTACGATTTAGGGAAAGATTATCTTTTCAGATATTATGGAAATCATGTCAAGCGTCTCATCGAAGTAAAGCAAAAGTATGACCCACAGAATTTGTTTCATTGGAAGCAGAGCATACCGCCTGCAAAATGCGAAGAATAATTTGACTTCCTTACGTCACTTGAAATTAAAGAGAGAGGTCGATCACGTAGTTGTCAAAACCTGATTGAGCCTTGTGCAGGGCAGCCACCATTTGAGCTTCAGTAAATCCGTAATCTGCCAATGAAATCATGCCCACATAATTCACCATTGGTTCATATTTGATGACTCTGCCTGCTCCAGATACTTTGGCATCCCTTTGCAAATAAATCAAAAGATTACCCTCTGCCACTGCAAACCGGCATTCAGAGAAATCCTCTACACTCACGAGTATTTTCTTGTTTGCTAAATCAATCGAAATTTGTCTGGGCATATTTTGCCATGTTTGGGCGGACTCATTTGCAATTTCATTTAGGTCACCTGCCGGTACGCCTAAATTCACTAAATACTGTTGATAATCGCCTGCAACCCAATCTTCCCATCCAAGTTGGTCAACAGTCATTTGGTTTATAGGTTCACCAGTTTCTTTGTTCCAAGCTGGTCTTTGCTTTTTCCAATTTAGCTCAAATTCGTTGTAAGGCATTCCAGCTCTTTTAATGATTTTATCATAAATAAAAGGCTCTTCTATTCCAGTGAAAGCCGGGTGCCGAAAAGCTTTAGGACGCATCTCCAATCTAAAAGTAAATCCCTTTTGATTTGCCACTGCAGCCATCATTTTAAGCTCTTCTTGGGAACTTCTTAAATGTATCTTCTGCACAAACTGGGCAGCTGGAGCGGCTGTAATGGGCACTTCTTCTACAGCTGGACTTTCCTTTAGCTGCGGCATGGGAGGTAATTGCTCATTGATAGGCGTAGGCAGTTCTTTGCTTAGAGCCGATAGGGGCAACATGTCTGGGGCAGATAAATTAGAAAATGGATGTGTTATAGTTGAGGAGGGAGCGGTTAAATTAGAGAAACTTATATCGCAATTAGTTAGATTTGCAAAATCGACATTGTCATTGGCACCGCTTAAGACCCATTGGGTGCTTACCGATCTGTCAAAACTCCCTATTTTATAGGCCAATCCGACTCCCAATGTAGCCAGCGCTAAACATTTTATCGTATTGTATAACATTGATCTCTTTGCTTTGATCGGCTCTCGATTTTGGTTTACGCTATTGATTTGACTGCTCATTTTCGTGTTAGTGAAAGCATGCTGATACGGTTCTGACGTTGTATATAAAGCTGACAAATTAACATTCATAGGTATGACTCCCGTATTAATGAATATAAAGCAATTGTTGTTATAAGTTATATTGTACGTTTAATTTATTAATATTTTATTAATTTTTACCCTGTTTTAATAATTATTTATGTTTTCCTTTATGCTTTTCCTTATGTTTTTATTTGTTTTATAATATCTTAATGTTAATTCTATATAATTATTTGACAAGCGGGTACATGTTCAGGGTCGATGTAGCCTTAATTGATAGTTAAATATACGTGTAAAATTATATATAAAGGTTAATTATGAAAATACAGCCTTCACTTTCACTAGCACCCAACTGTGGTCCTCAATATGACTTAGTTTATGCTAGCGATCAAGCGCAATGTTCGTTCCAAAAGCCTAAGATCCCCATAGTAGGCAGAGTGGAATATAGTACAATGACAGTGAAGGTTGGAGATAAGACTCATACTGTTAAAGTTGTGACATCCAATCAAGAAATCCCTGAGTTGCGCCGAATTTGCCATTTTATAGAAGCGTTAAATAGTGATGCGCGGCAAAACCTTCTTTCACAAGATCGATTGTGGTTGAGGGATATAAGAAAGTTAGTTATTAGTCAACCTTCAGTACCGAATAGCGTAAAAAAGGAAGCGACATGCGAAGAAATCCAAGATGACAGCGAGTTACAGCTATTTATTATAGAACAACGCATGAAGACTATCCAAGATTATATGGAGGCGCAAGCTGGAAGATTTAAAGGTTATTTTGGGGGGTATCGCACAGCAGATTTTAAGGACAAATATATTAGCGATAGTCAGAGCTTTCAGTGGTACTTCAGAGACGGACTGAACGGCTTAGAATGGTCAGTAATTTGGAGGGCACTCGCAGATAAAAATCACCCCTATCATGCATTAGTAACGCAATTGAACAATCATTCTGACAAAGAAAAGCCGCGTTCACAAAAGGAGAGGGACTTTAGGGCACATCTTTCAACTTGTGTAAGTTACATATGTGAGAAGAAGTTTACTGATGCCCAAGTAGCTTGTATCTTCAACGATAAAGATTTCATTCTAAAACAGACGCAAGAGCTTAGTGAAGCCTCTGCGAAGCTTAATCGCTTACAAAAAGAGCGGGCCAAATTATTGTAATTTCAAAAATGAGGCTTGTAGCAATTATTGAAAATTATAAGATGTGGCAAAACCAATTGGAATTGGTGTGAGGCTTTTGCAGTAAATAAGCTCGTACGGGGCGGTCGAAGTGGTTTTTGGGACGCCAAATCCATTGACCGAGCTCGGTGATCTTAAATTTAGCTTGAGACATCAGTTGCTTTGTGGCTGTTGAGTGCTCTTCCTGTGCACATGGATCAGCAGCAGCCGTGCTTAGAGTATCGGCAAAATAAACCGATCCTCTTTCATTAACAAGGTTTGCGAGGTGAACAAAATGGGTTTTGCGCATGTTTTCATTAAAAATTCGCAGAGCGGCCAGGCATTGTTTTTTCACTGGATTGCTGCTGTCGTTTAAATAGTCATCAATTTTCAGAATCGTTATGTCGAGGTTGAGTCGAATAAAATTTTCGATGGTTTTTTTCAGGTAGAATTCTAATTGTGAAGCGACCAGGGAAGAAATAACAAAATCGACTTCAGCCACTTCGTCAGTTTGATCTCCTTTGGTGAATGAGAGTTTTTCTGGCGGAATATGAGACGATAAAACTTGAGTACATTGAGTGAGTAAAGCATCGATACATGCGGCGTTCGTGTGTCCCGCTTTCATTTGTAGCACCTGTTCAAAAACAGTCTGGATTTTTTGGTAGGCGCCGCCTGTCAGATCTTTTTTGATTAATCTTAGTTTACTTTGTTGGTCACTTGGAAGGGAGTCTCTGATGGCTTCAAGGTTCTGGGAATCATAATCAACAAGAATCACGTGAGCGTATCGTTGTACGAGGATATCGATGGGTTCTAAGGGCCCCACACCAAGGACAACAACAGAGTCGCGGCTTTCGTGTGATTGGCTTGCAGAGATGATGGCTTGATGGCTCTTGGCTATATGATCTTGATAGGATACTTCGGAAGGAGATGTTGCGAAGCCTTGTCGAATGCTAGTATTAAAAAGATCGAAACTAATCTCGATGCATTTTTTTGGGGTTAATCCTGTGGTATCCACACCAACAAAGCGCATAGAAGGTGTGCTTGATGTATAGGAGGGAGACGGGGATGATGGATGACTAGCACCTGCACTTTGAATATGAGAAGACATATTGATTACCTGTTAATTGTAATATTATAAAAATAATAAAGATAGTAATTATAATAATCAAGAAGTAATAGAAAACGAAATTTACTATCCAAGTTCTTTATACAATGGCGTCAACTAAAGGAGATGGATGCCATGGACTACATGAGACAATTGCAAAAGTGACAATATGTTTTTAAAACAGTTAAGTCTCATTGCTCAGGGCAACGCCCTGAAATGTAAATGCCTAGGGCACAGCCCTAGGTGAATTGTGAGTGGATTTGCAGGCTGTAGGCCTGCTGTGTAGTAACTCCTGAATGACGTTAGCCTATCTTCTGCCAAGCTACAACGCAGGCCTACAGCCTGCTAAACCTATTTTAACTGCACCTAGGGCGGTGCCCTAGGCTTTTACATTTCAGGGCGTTGCCCTGAGCAACGATGGCTGGGATACTCACTTATTATCAAATATCATTGGTTTGTCTAGAATCAGCCCGTTGGCAAAAAATAATCTTTTTTTAGCGACGGATTCGGTTCTGGAACACGATTTTACTTTTGCAATCGTCTCACATGGACGACATGGACGAAGTTAGACGATTACAAAAGTGGTAAAATATTTCAAAAATAGGTTGCCCTTCTACACTAGAGAAAGAGAAAGATCAAAGGCACCCTTTTCATCAGCTATTCAAATACCCAACGCCGTTTCAAGGCATCGATAATACGTCGTTGCCAGTAATATCTGGAAATATAATGAGGCGGTATGCAAAATTCACTGACATTTGATTCTTTAAATAAAGCGAGGTTCTTATGACCGAAAAAATTGATGTAAGACTTTGTATAAAGCCGCTTTCTCGTTCCGTAATAATCCAGGATAATACTAAAAAAGATTTAGGCTCATTATGTGGTCGCGTTGTCCATTGGTTCAAGAAAACTTCCACTGAGACAGCTTCTAAAACAGATCGTGTGAAGCCCTTTGTTGTATGCATTGCAGGTGGGACAGGATCAGGCAAGACCACACTTGCTAATAAAATTAAATCCGCATTAGGAAACGATGCCGTCATCATCGATCAAGATAGCTACTACAAAGAACTTACAGGGATGTCATTTCAAGAAAGAGCCAAGACGAATTTTGATCACCCTAATTCAATCGATTTTGAACGTTTATGCCAGGATGTCAAAATAATAAAACAAGGCCAAAGCATCAATAAACCGATTTACAGTTTCAAACACCATGCGCGAGAAAAAGAGGCTACGCATGTAAAACCAGCTCCCGTTACTATTGTAGAAGGTATTTTGGTTTTTACTAACAAGGAATTGCGTAAGTTGGCCGACCTTAAAATCTATGTTGATACAGAGGATGATGTCAGAGTGTTGCGACGCATCGAACGCGATATTGCTGAAAGAGGACGCGATGTAGCTAATGTCAAACAGCAATATTTGACGACTGTAAAGCCTATGCACAATCAATTTGTGGGGCCTTCAAAACGCTATGCCGATGTTGTAATATCTGGTAATGCAGATGCATCGTTGGCTGTAAACAAAATCGTCGAGAATCTCCGAAAGAAAATCTTGCAACATTGAGGTTGTTACTTGCCTGTCAGATGCTTAAAGAAAAATTCAGGCTGATTGGTATTAATTAAATCCACCCCAAGATGCAGCATTTTGTTCGCCATTTCAAGTGTGTCATCTTTGGGGTATGTCCACACAATTAATTTAAGCCCACGGCTGTGGACCCGTTGCACGAAATCGGCGTCGATAAGCTGTGGGTCATATTCCACATCGAGCCCTTCCAAACGTGCTTGGAGGGCTAAAGCAATGGCTTTTTCAAGATCGCTTTTGCTTTTTAGCCGATAATAGAATCCGATGTATTTGCCTGGGTGTTGTGGATCTGCTTGGATTTCATCTTTATCGGGAGTTGCGATGGTCAGCCAAAGATGACGATACTCTCCCAGCATGCTTTTGGATAATTGTATTAGGGAGTAATCAAAGCAGATAATAAGAATTTGGCTATTGTTGATTCCAAAGCGCTTTTTACTTGCATCTAGCAATGTCTTCAAGGCGGGAACAATCGCCTGATCACCGGGTTTTAATTCAATAACGAGGTGTCTTTCAGGGTGATTTGCTAGATGATAGAGAAATTCTTCAAGAAGCGGAATTTTTGTGCCTACATATTTTTTATCTAAATCATCTGCGTAAGCGCCGATATCAACTTGCGAAAGTTCCTTATCGTATGAAAGTTGGGTAATATTCTTATTCAAAATGCACTCAAAATCATCTTTAGATAGGGTGGTGGCTAGATCTTTATTATATCTAGCAGTGCGTTTCAAATCATCGTCATGAATGACGACAATCTTTCTATCTAGTGTAAGGTGCACATCGCATTCAACATATAGAGCACCCGCGTTGTAAGCGGCTACTAAGGCTGGAATTGAGTTTTCTGGTATCTTTGGTAACAATGATTGCGGTGCTTCATTATTAGCACCCCGATGGGCCACAAAACGGGAAGGCAAGTTTTTTTGTATGGATCCATCGCTCATGATTTCTTTGTCCTTAGCATCGAGAAGGGGACCTATCGGCAGTAAGCTTAGCGATAGCACCATAAAGTACATTATCTTAGGAGTCATTTTAATGCTATACCAAAAGGATTGCTTTTGTTTAAAAACAGATGACATGTTATGAGGTGGAATTTGATTGTTAGTGATGTAAAAATAATAACATATTACTTTTTAAATTAATACATTAAAAAACGGAGTTTAGCGTGGAAACAAAAGATTTATACCTTATTGGCTATGCTGCGGGGATGGGTGCCAAGGATACCGGGTGCGCTGCAGGGCCGAAAGTTCTGTCTCAGTCCCGTTACCTCACAGACCTCCATAAACAAGGCATTAACATATACTGGCAAGCCAGTGTAGGTTTAGAAAATTTTATATACCAATCTTTAGTTGAAAATTCCAAAGTGGACTGCGCCAAAGATAAATTAATCTCTGTCCATCAATGTGATCTTCGTTTAGCTCAAGAGGTCCGAAAAGTCGCTGGACAACAAAAATTTTTTGTTGTGATAGGCGGCGATCATTCTTGCGCAATTGGTACTTGGACGGGCGCCTATCATGCTCTAAAACCAAAACAGAATTTAGGCTTAATTTGGATTGATGCCCATATGGATGCGCATACTTTCCAGACAACACCGACGGGTAATATCCATGGGATGTCAATTGCAAGTTTACTGGGCTTTGGCTCACCTATGTTAAGTCATTTGCTAAGTGATCGTGCCATCCTTCGTCCTGAACATTTATGTTTAATTGGTATTCGGAGCTATGAAGAAGCTGAGGCGGCCTTATTACGCCATAAAAAAGTCAAAATCTTCTTTATGGATGAAGTTAGACGACGTGGTATGGATACAATCATCCGTGAAGCCATCGACATTGTTAGCCATGGAACGGAAAGATATGGAGTGAGCATTGATATTGATAGTTTAGATCCGACAGAGGCCCCTGCAACAGGTTACTATTTGCCTCATGGCCTTTCAGCCCAAGAGTTGTTTACAGCTGTGGATGTCGTGAGTAGAGATCCAAAACTCATCGGTGCAGAAATTGTGGAATTCGATCCAGGAAAAGATCAAAATAATAAAACAGAAGCCCTGATTGCACATGTACTTTATTTGTTGGCTCAAAAATAGTGACTCTGTGATGCACATTAGAAGCATGCTTTATTTGGCATCGTCTAC
>JABDFJ010000019.1 GCA_013286645.1 Chlamydiota bacterium
TTGTGGCTGCAGGGGTAGGAGGAGGTGAAGAATGAAAAAATTGCGCAAAAGAGTCTTTGCTGCAGCCGGCTATAACACCATTTACATGGGATCAGGACGCAAAGAGTTTGATCCATCCAAGCCGATGCGCCCTTTTGAAGAGTATCTGAAAGAAACAGCGCATGGGACTGCCACCCAATTGGGAAATGTTGCTGTGGATGAAGGGATCATCGGCAGCTTTATGTCGGCACGCTTTATCAAACAGGCCAATTTGCCTGGATTTCTACCTTTCATGCTGCCTGCATTGCAGGGTAAGCCTTGTGCCGCTGTTGAAGGGGCCTGCGGGACTGGTGGAAGAGGGATTGCGATGGCTGTGCGCAGTGTGCTTTCAGAGATATCCGATAGTGTCTTTGTGGCAGGCTTTGAAATCCAAAATACTATGAAGGCAGTGTATGGGGCTGACGTCCTTGCAGGAGCTGCTTACCGTGCAAAGGAACGCAAGGCTGGAGATGCGTATTTCTTCCCCGGGATTTTTGCGCAACGTGCTGGAGCTTATTTCAAGGCATATGGAGAGAAAGCTTCGCGTGAAGCTATGGCCAAGTGGTACGAGCTAGCGATTTTAAATGCGCGCAAGAACCCTAAAGCCCAAGAGTATCATAATACGACTCAAGATTTGATGGCTCTGGGGATGACCCCGCCTGATGCGCAGCGTTTCGTGCCTTACTTGAATCTCTATGATTGTTCGAAAGTTAGCGATGGTGCTTCTTCGCTGATCATAGCCTCAGCAGAAGGGTTGAAGGCTTGCGGTATTGCCTTGGAATCTGCTGTAGAAATCATTGGCATCGGAGAGGCAGAAGCTGATATCACGCAAATGCCAGCAGATCCTACGGTTCTGGCTACCACGGCGCAAGCCGCAGCTAAAGCGCTCGCACAAGCAGGCATTAGCAAGGAAGAGATCGCTTTATTGGAGCTGCATGATTGCTTTTCCATCACAGCTTTACTCGCTTTGGAAGCAATTGGCTATGCAGCCAAAGGCAAGGGAGCAGCTTACATTCTGGATGGCAAGACATCAGTATCGGGGGTGTTGCCGACGAATTTGTCTGGGGGGCTGTGTGGTTTTGGACACCCCACAGGGGCTTCTGGTGTGCGTGAGCTGGTAGATTTATTGCACCAGCTCACAGGCAAGGCTGAGAATCAAGTTAAAGTGAAATCACCCTTTGGCATGCTGATCAGCATGGGAGGTAACGACAAGACCGTGACGAGCATCGTGGTTAAGAAAACCGAGTAATCACCGGTTGTCGCTAAGCAGAAAAAAATAACAGGATGTTAGGATGAATAGGATGGTTTATCCCACAAATAAATAGTTGCTCGAGAGGTGCGTGTGTAAGGGATAGTCAGAATCTCCAGCTCGTGTACACATTGTATCGTCGATTGGGATCTGTGCGAAAGTCCGCAGCGATTAGCGTAGGACGCCTGAAAATAGCCCATAGCGACCCTTGGGAGCTATGGGTAACCAAATTCAAAGGTTGAGCTCGGAGCGATAGCGGAGAGCGACTGAACGCACTCATTAGTCAATCGCTCTCCGCTATCGCTCCGAGCTCAATGATTTCTATACATCACCCATAGCTCCCAAGGGTCGCTATGGGCTATCTCTGCAGGCGTCCTATGCTAATCGCTGCGGACTTTCGGCATAAGCAAGCTTGCAGGAACGCAATCCAAACAATTCCTTGAACATGCATCCCTAGGATAAATACTCATTTGTGTGAAGAACCATCCTGTCCATTCTAATATCCTGTTATTTTTGCTTTACGGCTTTGCGTGCAGCGTCGAGGGCGTTTTGGTAGAGTTGCAGATATTGACCAATTTCTTTGAGTTTCTCGTCGTTATTTTTCTTAGTTTCTGGGTCTTTAGTCATGTAATAGTTCGTTTCTTGTGGCAGGATTTGTTTATCTGCTTTATCGCTAATCCCATATTTATCGTTATAGTAATTCACTCTTGTCAATAGACTTTTGTTCTGATTTTCGTAGGGGGCTAGGATACTGATAATGACGTCTGGGGTATACTGAGGTTCTTTTTGCACGAGAGCCGGGTATGCATTCATGACGGCCGTGTATACATAGATCCTTCGAAGATAGGAGGATTCTTCAATCAATCCTTGGCACATTTTGTTGATTTCGGCGGCTTTTGCTTTGCCTACAATTTCAGTATAAGCGCTGTCCATTGCGCTTTTAATGGCACCTTGTTCTAATTTGCCAGGAAAATTAGTTTCTTTTTTTACGGATTCGATCGCTTCATTCCAGCAATTAGGTAGTGTTTTTAATGTTTCTAGCATGGGGTTAAAAGTCTTATAATCGCTTTCAAATTTTTTGGTGAAATTCCGTTTCACGTCTTCGGGTGCATCGTCATTGGGCATGATTTTTTTTAGGTTTTCAGGATTTAAGTATGTGTTGATGAATGTTTTAAAGTCTTGTTTGAAGTTGGGGTTTCTAGTTCTAAAGTTCTGTTCTTGCTTGTCAGTGGCTAGGTTATTTAGTTTTACCGTGAAGGAGGCTCGCATCTTGTCATCGCTGATTGCATTTTTAACATTGATCCATTCTTTTGAGTCTGTCGCCAACTTACTTGGGATAGTGTCTTCGTTCCATTGATTTTCGTTGGCTAAACGATAGGCCGCATGTTTCAACATATTGCGCGCCAATAGATCCATGCCAGAGTCCATCTTTAATTCTTGCACTTTGGCATCGACGAGCTCTTTAATTTGGGCTTTTAACTCAGGTGTTAAATTCTCATAGGTGGCGCGATTCGCTTTGGCGATTTCTAAGCGATCTTTTAGGCTTGTGCTGCGGTTGAGCGTTGGGGGCTTTTCTGCTGTGGCTGTTTCTGGTGGAGCTGTTTCTTTATTCTTTATTTCGCTTAAAGCTGCCTTGGAGAGCTGCAAACCCATTGCCTTAGAGAATTGTGTGGCCATGCGACGCAAAGGAGATGGAGTGCTTCCAAGGCGGAAGGCAAAAAACGATTTCACAGTCGCTTTTAAACTACTTCTGGTAGCTGTCGGTTTTTCGGGGATTTTCGTGGAGGTTTTTTCGAGTTTTTCTTCAAGTTTTTGCATTTCGTTACTACTTTGAATTAAGTCTTCAGCTGGAATTGCCGGAGGCAAACTAGTCCCTGTCAACTGCGAGTTTAATCTGGCGAGTTCAGCGCGCATCAAGACAATCTCTTCCTTAATGATTGCTTTATGTTTTTTTGGATCTAGATGGATTCTTAGAGGAACGTCATTGTCTAAAATGTCGGTCGTGTCAACCTCTGGTTGTTGCTTTATACCTTTTGGTTCTTCTGGAATTTCAGAAGTGTTGGCCCCTGCTTTAATGACATCAATATCCATAACCACCTCGTCTTAATTACTTCTTTAGTGTCTGTTGATTACAATAGGCTTGTAAGGAGTAACAATAATGTACTAAGTCATCATCGTCTTTGTTGCCTTCGCAATACTGCAAGGCAGATAATAAACACGAATTAGCTTCTTCAGGCATGTTTAAGGCTATCCAAGATTTGGCCATATAGGCATAGACATACGGATTGCATTTATCAAACGTTAAAGCCATCTGGAAGGCATATAACGCCGCATCGTCTGTTTGCAATAATTGTAATATCTTGCCGTATGTAAACCAAAAGCTAAATACTCTAGGTTCTATCGTAAGACATACTATCGATACAGCTGCCGCTTGTTCATATTGCTTTTCATCCATGAGCCCAAGGGTGATGCCGTAAATTGTTGTTAAGAGTTCTTCTGGGAAGTTTAACTTTTGGGCTAGACTTTCCGTCTGTTCGAATTTGTTTCCTTCTGCCATGCTACTTTGGATATCGTCGATGTGGGTGGTAAACCATGTGGTCAATTTTTCATATTGCAAAGGGTCTTTTGATAAGCTTTCGACGATGACTTTAAATCCCATCTGCAAATTTGTTTGGACAGCACTAAGATCATTTTGTATAGCTTCGGATGCTTTTTTTTGTAGCACCTGGATAGGTTCAAAATTATTTTCTGGAGGAGGGGGTTGAACATTGCTTTCCACTTCTTTAAGCATAGAATTCACCAGGCTATCAGTTTGTTTTGTCAACCTTTGAATGAGATCGTTTAGCTCCATACTTGACTCCCACTTTTATTCGGGATTAGTTGTGTTTTTTTTAGTTGTTTTTATAAAAGTTAAAATTTCATACATAAATATAATTATATGATTAATTGTTTGTTTTGTATAGTTTTTTGTTTAATCACAGGGGGTGAAAGAAAAACGGGGGTATTTGACGGGGGTATTTGATTGGACATGGACTACCTGGACGAACTGGACTACCTGGACGAACTGGACAACCCTAAATACCGTCCAATTCGTCCAGGTAGTCCAATTTGTCCAGTTCGTCCATGTGCTTGCTTAATGCCGACGAATATAATGTAATTATATCGTGTTGATGGGGAATGGTTTGTGTCCTTGAGCGAGCAGCTTGCCATTTTCTTTTTCCAACAGTTCTTTGCTGGCAAAGACCACGGTTGCCGCCTGTTCGAGCTGGGGAGCAATATGATTTTTGACCGCTTCAATGATCTCCTTCTTTTTTAAGCCTAGCATGCGCTCGCGGAAGGCTTGGCGCATTTGGGTGGTTTTGCCTTCACGTAGCCATCCATAAGCTAGTTCTCCGCGGCTGCCTGGAGCTACAGGGGCATCGAGCGATTGAAGCATCTCGAGTTTGGATTCTTCGAGGTCAGAGGCATCAAAGCGCCCTTTTAGCAATTCGTTGACAGAAAACTTGAAGGCTTCAAGGCTGGTGACGATGTTGGGGTCACGGTAGGAATAAAAGTAGAAGTTGCCGGACATGGCGTTGCTGACAGCCCCACCTCCATAAGCGCCCCCTTGCTCGCGTAAACGCGTATGGAGTGTTATATTTTCCAACAAATAGGAAGCGATATTGAGCGCAGCGGCATCTTTATGGACATATGAGACTGTATTCATGACCTGTCCAATAAAGGCAACAGGAGAGGCAATGACACGTCCTTGCGAGTGACATGGGGTTAAAGGATAGTTTCCCTTCCATTTTGGTGCGGATTTAGATTCCAGTTGATGTAGATTGAAAAAATTATGCCCTCTTAGAGTGTCGTACATGTGGGCATCGGCCGTGATAATCAAATGGGGATGTAGCGTTTTCAAGAGGGTATTTTTCAAGAAGATTAGCTTTTCGACAAGCTTTTCGGAGTGTTTATGGAAATCTTGAGCCAAAGCTTTAATTTTCAAAAAGTAGTCGATACCGTACCAATGATTAGCAATTTTAGAAGGGATATCGAGGCCACTAGCGGATAAGTTGATCGCATATTTCAAGGCATTTTGCGTGAAGTGGCTTTGTAAGGCTGTGTATTGCTTATGAATGACTTCTCGCAGACGTGGGATATCGCTAAAATCTAGGGATGTCGCTAAATCATGCATCATAGCAAAAAGGTTGGGCGCCTTGCGATGGAGAGCTTTACCCCGAATATATAATGAAGGGGTATAGTGGGTGTGGTCGGTGGCTTGGAGATTCAAGGTGAGAGAGGCATGTATCCCCCCTGTGTGTGCTTGGATGAATTCAAGGTTTTGTGCGTAGTCGCGGCCACCACACCCCATCTGGGAAAGAATGGTGGTAAAAAGACGCACATAAGGGAGATCTTCTTCAGCAACAGCTGGCAGGTCGAAGACAAGATCGGCATAGACAATGTCGTTCGTGAAGCAATTGTGATGGAATACCTCTAGGTTGCCAATCTTTTCTTGGTGTAAATCGTAGCTGCGTACATCGTGGGGAATGTCATGTAAAGTGACTTTTGGCAGGACATCCACATTTTCATTAGCTTGCATCTGTTGAAATTTTGCCAGAGCAGCCGCTTTAGCGACGATTTCTTGCTGTTGTTGCTCTGTCAGTTTGGCTTGAATGGCGGCTAAGACCTCTTTCTCTTTGGCTAGCTCTTTGGCAGCGAGCTCTTTATCAGGGAAGAGCACGATGCGCACAAAATGGGGATTTTCTACTAAATGCTTTTTAATTAAACCCACAAGATAGGTGGGGTCTTCTAAATTGCGGCGGCGCACTTCGTCAAATAAAGAGTGAATTTTGAGTCCGTTTTCAGGATCTCCTCCATGTTGTTGGAGCAATGCAGAGCGCATAAATAGCGATAGTCCAAATGGGGCATGATCCCCAGTGATTTCGCTGCGGTGAAATTCCAGTTGATGGATGGCATTTTCAATCAAATCAAGGGAGATCCCTTGTAAGATGATCCCTCGAAGAGTTGACTGGATGAGTTTTTCTAAAGCCTCGGCATTCTCGGCGTTGCACCCTTTGAGTGAAATGATGAAAGGGACTTCCGAGATCTCATCATCCATATAACAAGAGGCTTGTTTGCAAAGGCCGGATTTTAGCAGCGCCAGTTTCAAGGGCGAAGCATCGGTATCCATGAGGATGATTTCTAAAATGTTCAAGGCCAGCAGCTCTTGCTGTTCTAAGATGTGGCAGGTGAGCCAGCCGAAGGCGATGAGCGTTTGATCATTGGTATCTTCATCGGCGGCGATAGGATATCCTTTCTCAAGGCGTTTAGGAGCTTTGAAGCGCGGCTGTAATGGCAGAGGGGGGATCTGTGGCATGGGGGCCACTTCATTTAAGATATTCTGTGCAATGAAATCTAAATGTCCTTCGAGTGGTAAGTTGCCGTAGAAGAAAAAGAGGCAGTGGCTAGGGTGGTAATAGGTTTTATGGAAGTCGCAGAGCTCTTGATAGCTGAGTTTTGGAATGTCATGCGGGTCGCCTCCCGAATTGACTCCATAGGTGAGATTCGGAAAAAGGAGATGGCTGATCTCTTCATTTAAGCGTGCGTTGGGCGAGGTAAGAGCGCCTTTCATCTCATTGAACACAATCCCCTTGCATTCAAGCGGTGAGGTGGGGTCGTTGGGGATGGAAAATTCCAAACGGTGCCCTTCTTGGAGAAAGCTTAATTCATTGAGATGGGGATGAAAGACTGCATCGATATACACGTCGAGTAGGTTGTAAAAGTCTTTGGGCACTTGCGAAGCCGCTGGATAGCAGGTGAAATCGGCCCCTGTCAACGCATTCATGAAGGTATTTAGGCTGCGCCGTTGCATGGCGAAGAAAGGATCTTTAACAGGAAATTTTTTTGAGCCACAAAGGACAGTATGTTCGAGGATGTGCGCCACCCCATTAGATGATTGCGGGATGGTTTGGAACGAAAGGCAGAAGGTGTTTTCGGGGTCATCATTGGCGATATGCATCACCTGGGCACCGGTAGGGAGATGGATAAGCTCAATCAGTTGGCATTGTAATTCTGGAATGTCGGTCACTTTGGTGACTTTGAAATGGTGATACACTTGCCCTGCAGTGAGGAAGTGGTGCGACTTATGAGTCATCGGGGTGCCTTTTTTCGAAATGTGTGAACTAGAGTGTATCGTAGTGTAAATCTTTATTTTTGCCAACCATAGAGGTCATTGAGCAGCAGTTCTCGCTAAAAAAAACCGTGCCCTAAAGGACAAAAAGGACCTAAACGACCTAAAGGACTGTGCAAGCATCTCATTGCGTTTAGCTCGTCCTTTTGGTCCTTTAGGTCGTTTAGGTCCTTTACGCAGTTCCCACAAAAGGCGAAACGATCGTGTCTTAATTATGTAATGTTTGTTAGATTGTAATAATGTATTTAATTGTATCTAACAAATTTATTTAGTTGCGCTAAAATGATCGATGTGGTTATGTTATTGTTTTAATCATTTAAATGTTTTGTATATAGCAATCTTGTTTTAATATATTTTATGTGAGGTTTGTATGACTGCTCCTGTATTTCATGATCGGAGACTAAATGGTATGGCGTTCTTTGCGCAGCTTCCTGCAGCTCGTCCAGCGGCTCTTTCACCTTCTGCAGATTCTAGCAGTAGCTCAGCCCCAAACGCGCAGAGTGTGACTGTAAAACATGGGTTTGGACCACAATCTGTGGAAGAGGTAGAAGCGTTTAGAGCAGCTATACGTGCGAAGGAAAGTGAGCAAGAGCGTCAGATGCGTGCGCAAATAGCTCAAAAATCGAAAGTGAGTGGTGTGTTCGATCAAATAGAGGAGAGTGTTGCGGACGAAAAATTGGCTCAAGTGGTTGGTAGATTGGGCGACTTTAGCTTGCAATCTCCTAATTATAAAGCGCTAGAATTGCCACCTGCTGCGTTAAGTCCAGCGGCTGTTGCTGATCCACACATGACTCCAAACAGACCTACCCGTCCTTATGTGCAACCCACAGTTCCCATGGATATCTAATCGTCAGTGACGCTTTTTGGCGAGCCAGTGATCACTCACTGGCTCGCTAGTGAAGTTTGTGTTTTTCAAATTCCAGTCGAATTTCTTCTCCTAGTTTTTTTTCATACATTCACACGCGATCGAACAACCACCCTTCAAAAGGATGTGGGATGGGAGAGGGTGGTTCAGCATACAAGATGTAATTTTGTTGCAAAAGTGTGTGGAGAGGGCCACCCACGCGCAGAGTTCCAATTGGTTCTACAGCTTCGAGAGAAAAATTAAAGCCGTATAAGTTGCAGGTGGTGCATTGCTGTTGCGCAAATTGTTCCAGGGTGGCGCACATATTTGCGGGTAGAATAAAAGTATTACCGCGATAAGGGACTTGGTTGAAGTCAAATTTGTGGGTGACAGACTCTCCATTGGTATCTAGGGTTTCAAGTCTACATTGGACAAAATCCAAGATGGGATTAGGGGGAGGAGTGGGAGAGGGAATAGGTGTAATCGCGGAATGCTTTGAGCTAATGTGTGCCATTAAAGGTCCTTTCTTCAGTCTAGAGTTGTGTGTTTGAGATATAACATGCGCGGTTGGTCAAGGTTAAAGTCATCGGACACATAGTTGTCGATTCAATTATCTATTTCTTCCGCTAGGGAAATGATCTCGTGTTAAGTTAAAGATTGGCATATCATAGATCTTTTATCTTTAAATGCAAGTTAAAACACATTTTAAAATTTTAGATACAAAAATATGGTAATTTTTGTTTTTATGAACTAATAATTTTAACTTGTGTTGTTTGGTGTTTTTGTTTATTAGCATGATCTAATGTGTTGCTTAAATTGTTTAATATTGGTAATGTTTGCATTATTCAAAAAACGCATCATCATTTTTTAACGAGGTACTATGTCTGTTCGGCCCATTCATTCCCATTCTTCAACTCATTGGACTCCAGCTATTCCACATCTGGGCTTAGAGCCTAATCGTTCACCTGTACAACCTCTCAGACAATTAGATTTTGGAGATGAAGTTGAAGAACAAGAACAAGCAGCTCAAGCTTCACCTTTGCCGATGCTAGACTCTGAGCTAGAGGCAGCCATAGAGCATCGAGCCGCAGCGCGTAGAGCTGTACATTCTCCCTTTGAAATCGGCCACGTTCGGGTCTAATTGAAAAAGCCAGCTGCTGAGCAAAAAAATAACAAGATGGGCAGGATGGGCAGGATATTCCTAGCAGCAAGATCAACGATGAAAACGATATAACGATATAATGATAGAACAAGGCAAGAATTACCCCACTTTGCATTGACAGGTTGTTTTTTGCGCTTGTTTGTGTATAGACATGGCTGAAGAACTAATTTCGTCTTGAATATCAAAAAAATCGTTATATCGTTACATCGTTTTCATCGTTGATCTTGCTACTAGGAATATCCTGCCTATCCTGCCCATCTTGTTATTTTTTTTGTTCAGCAGTTGCTTTTGTTATTGTTACAGTTCGTATAGGCAGTCCAATTCGTTCGTGTGATCTTCTCTGCTAGCAATCCCTGCTAAAAAATCTTCTCCAGGAAAAACAATCCTTTCACAATATTTCTTTCGCGAAATTGCCGTATTTTCGGGCAAGGGCACGGGCACGGGCAAGGGCTATATTAGCGGGAATGCTGGTTCTCTGCGATCTGTGTGGTGATAATTTCATTAAGTTGATACCATTTCGTGGACATGTATTTTTACATCCTCGGAGCGCTATGCGTATTTTTAACATTCATTTATTCTTCTTGTTCATTTATATCACCTTTTTCCAACTCAGCTGTGTTGCGCATGAGGCACAAGGGGTCGTAGAGCTTGAATTGCAAGTGCGCAGTGATCTGCAGCGTCTTAGCTTGCCTCCCGTGTGGAAACGACCGAAATCGAGTGCTTGCAATACCTTGGATGTAGCGATTATCGGCGGTGGCATGGCTGGCATGACAGCTGGCTTTGCCCTCATCAAAGAAGGGATAAAAAATATTGCCATCTTTGACGAAAATTCTACCGGTTTGGCTGGTCCTTGGCGCAAGACCGCGCGGATGCATCATCTGAGATCGAGTAAGACCTTGATGGGTCCAGCTCTTGGCATCCCTTGTTTAACCTTCAGATGTTGGTATGAGGCATACTATGGAAGTGAAGCTTGGGATCAGCTTAAATTTATTCCAACGGAGGATTGGAGCAACTATCTCACATGGTATGGGCGTGTATTGGATCTGCCCATATCGCATCAAATGAGTTTGCAAGCGATCCATCCTGCGGACAAGTGTTTTGAGTTGGTATTTGCACATGGTGATCAAATTAAAGTGGTCTATGCCCGTAAAGTAGTGTTGGCTACTGGCAGAGAGGGATTTGGGGGACTAGAAACTCCTGCTTTTATGCAACATCTGTCGAAAGAGAAATTTGCCCATACAGGTGAGGCGATAGATCCAGCTATTTTTGCGGATAAAAGAGTTGTTGTGATTGGTGCAGGTGCATCGGCCTTTGATGCTGCCGGAGAAGCTCTGGAGTGGGGTGCTGCTGAAGTGATGATTCTAATCCGACGTCCTGCCTTGCCTATGGTCAATAAGTTCTCCAAGTTTTCTTTTCCGGGTATTTTGCATGGTTTTTATCACCTCGATGATGAACTGCGCTGTCGTTTGCTTGCCCAAGCTTTTGCTAGTGGAATTCCTCCAGCTCAGGGAGGTGTGGAAAGGGTTAAAGATGCTAGGCAGCTAGTTATCAGTTATGATACAGAAATCCAAGTGATCAATGAAAATTCCGTTGAAATATGTGTAAAAACCAACCAAGGGGATTTTACCTGCGATTACATCGTTTTGGGTACAGGCTTTAGCGTTGATGGCACCAAACGATCTGAATTGCAACATGTCATGCCCGCCATCCAATTGTGGGAAGAGCATGTGCCCCCAGAGATACTTGCCAAAATGCCGAAACTAGGACGTTTCCCTTATCTTGGAGAGCACTTTCAGTTTTTGGAAAAGGAAAAAGGATTAGCGCCCTATTTGAAAAATCTTTATTGCTTCAATTATGGAGCTATTTTGAGCCATGGCATGGTGAGTGGGGATATTCCAGGGGTAAGTTACGGAGCCACTCGGTTGGCAACAGGCATAGCTGCAGATTTTTTTACGGAAGAAGTGGAACTCTATCAGCAGGCCATCACTGATTATAATATTCCACTATTTAATATCGACGATTATCCCTTTTTAGCGCCCGTGTCGTCTGTCCCATGATTTGTCGTCTTGCCGTTTCTGATCGAGACGTCTTTGATAATTCAAATCGTCGATGCGTTTTTGATCGATGCGTTTTTGATCATTGAGGCTGTCTTGGCGGCGTTGGTCTTGAATGGATTGGTCGACGCGTTTGTCTTCCAAGCGTTTGTCTTCAATCTGCTGCTCTTGTCTTTTGTCGTCTTGTCGTTGATCGTCAAGGCGCGCGTCGTCATCATCCGTGAAGGAACACAAGAGGCTGGCAGCCATAAGTAGCAGCGCTGTGGGGAGTAAAGAAGTTTGGAGCTTAGTAGCTAACTGTCTGATTTGCATAGAGTTTCTCCTGTTATATGGTTAACATGACAAACCGCTCTATTATTTGCAATCATACTGCGTGATTTATGGCTCATCACAGATTAGAGCATCGCACTATTTGAACGCGAAGATCGCGAAGTAAGCGAAGATGACGCGAAGAAAGTTTTTATTTATTGAAGTACATGCTCAAGACAAATCTTCTGATATTATCTTTGACCATTCTCTCCTTGATATTAATCAATAACCCTGCTGGAAATCTTGTTAATTTAAATAAGTAAGAAATTGAGCTTCATGAATTTGTAAGAGCATATCCACAGAAGAAAAATCTTCGCGTTGCCTTCGCTTGCTTCGCGACCTTCGCGTTCAAAAAATGTGGTACTCTAATTTGTGATGACCCTGATTTATTTTAATTGCAGTATGCGTTATGATAAAAATTCACTAACTTAAGAATGTTATTAGTATGAAACGCGTGCCTTTATTGCCTAATGTCATTACAGCTTTTGGTTTATCATGTGGCCTTTTTGCCATCTTCAAAATGAATATGATCGAAGCTGGTGGCGTGACTTATCAAACTCTGTTAACGGTGGCTGGTATCATGCTTTTAGCATGTGTGGCCGACCTGCTGGATGGTGCCGTCGCAAGAGCCATGAAAGCCGAAAGTGACTTTGGAGGACTCTTCGATTCTTTAGCCGATAGCATCACATTCGGCGTGGCTCCCGCCGTGATCGTGCTGAAAAGTCTATCTATCACTCCCAAGACAGAGCTTTCATTTTTTATTACGACAGCCGCCATGGTCTATTCGCTGTGTGGCGTTTTGCGCCTGGTGCGCTTTAGTTTATTAGCTTCACAAGCCAAAAGCGACAGCAGCTTAATGGTGGCGCATAATAAGAACTTTACCGGCTTACCAATACCTGGAGGGGCTGCGGCCATTGTTTCAGCCAACCTATTTTTGTACTCTGATGAATTCCGCACTAATTTCACATTAAGTGAACATGCACATGCATGGGTGATGATTGTTGCTTTAGTGGTGACTGGTTATTTGATGATTAGCCGCTGGAAGTTTCCGAGTCTTAAAACTCTGCATATCAGAGTAAAATCATTCCGGGTGGTTGTTTTGACGGTCATCGGCGCGGCTGTACTTTTCTATGGTTTGCTCAATCATTTCGCTGTTATCTTCGTTGCCGTGGCCTGGGGATACATCTTGGTGGCATTAACCCTTTCGATTGTGCGCCTCGTTTCTGGCAGAAAGTTGAAAACACTTGAAGACTTTGATCCGGAGCCTGATGCTTTAGATGATGAGTCTAGTGAATAAGAATCAACCATAATGTCTTAAGAGCGCAATGACTACACCCTGGATAAGAATGTCTTCTTGTCGTAAGAGGATCGGATGGTGTTGCGCGTGTGAACTTGCCAGGCGGGTGTATTCGCCTTCTGGATAGTATTTTTTGACAATGGTATCGCGTCCGTTGATCAAAGCTATGACGGTTTCCCCTGGATAGGCCTGTTGACGTGCTTCGACCACGATTAGATCCCCATCTGCAATCATCTCCTCATTAAGCGATTCTCCCTGTACTCTTAATACATAGGTCTTTTCGAGCATATGTACAAAAGTCTGAGGAACCACGATGTGTTGTGTTTGAGGAAACATGCGGATAGGTTCTCCCGCAGCGATGTGGCCGATGAAGGGAATCTCTACACAGTTCGACACGGTTTGCTTTGTGATCCCGGTAACAGGAGCGATCGAGCGACTCGATTTATTCTCACCGACCAAGATCCCTTTGCGTTTTAAGGCGTTGATATGTTTGTAAACGGACCCTAGTGAAGTGAAGCTAAAACGGTGGGCGATCTCACGGTAGCTTGGGGAATAGCGGTTGTTGGCAATGAATTCTTCGATGTAATCGATGATTTCACTTTGCCGTTTTGTTAGCCCTTTCATCGCGATTTCTCCTATCGGAATAGATCCATTTATCGCATCCATATGCCGTTAGCCACATGACTAGTGCTGACATCATTGTATCTGAAAAAAAATGACCTCCTTGGGCAATGCGTGTCCAGGACAACACTCCCCCCAACACAAAGGCCAGGATGAGTCCAAGCCAAAATACGGGACGATTGCCAATGCGCTTGCCAACTAAGGCTAAGGCAAAAAAGTAAAAACCCATCGAAGCATGTCCACTGGGGAATGACTTGGATTGTTCCGGCTGGTTGAAAAAATTGGGTTGGTAAAATGCGTGGAAAGGTTGCGTGCCCCCGAATTCAGTGACTTGCCGCGGACGAGGTCGTCCCCAATAGTCTTTTAAGACGATGTTAGTGATTAACCCAGCACCAATGGCTAAGGTGCCGACGAGGACTAAGGTTGGTGGTCGCCACTTTTGCAAACTTGGAAAGAAGTTTGCAAGTAAAAAGCATAACAGGGCTAGTGTAGCTGTCACTAAAGCAGGGACTGAGCCATACTCAAAGATGAAGGTATAGAAAGGGCGTTGGGGAAAGCTATGGGTGTCTTGGTAAAAGTAATTCGAAATAGCCAAATCAAGGGCAGGAGTGAAAGGCGTCAAAAATGCCATCGCTAGGATGGGTAATAACCAGGGGGCATGTTTTTTGAATAATGTTGTCATTGAATCCGTACTAATTAAAACGTATTGGTTATCATAACAAAACCCAGTTAATGTGTCCTGTACTTTTTCGATATCAAATGGTATACTCCGGGCACAAATCTGATGGAAACTTAACTATGTCTATTGTTTTGCTCGTATGTTTATTTGTGCTGACAGTTGCGGTGGGATGGTTGTTTTTTGCGCTGAAAAAGAAGCAGATTGAAGCTGTTTTGTGGCAGGAGAAATACGAAAGTCAGCAAAGACATTGCAGCGCCTTGCAGACTAGCCTGGACGTAGTGCATCAAGAAGCAGCCCAATGGCGGCTAGAACTGAAGCAGGAAGGGGAAAGACGTGCCATTGCCGAGACAAATAGCGGACGGCTGTTAGCTACAGAACAACGCTTGCATGCCAAAGAAGAAGAGCTAGTTCATTGCAACCAAGAGATATCAAAACTGCGCAACAATCTCATAGAAATCGAAACTAAATTTGTTGAACAGACAAAAGCCGCCCAAGAGAAAATTGAGTTGTTATTACACGCTCAAGTTAAACTGACAGACTCTTTTAAGGCACTTTCTGCTGATGCTCTGAAAAGTAATAGCCATTCTTTCTTGGAGCTGGCCACAGCAAAGCTCGAACGTTTTCAAGAGACTGCTAAAGTCGATCTTCATATGCGCCAAAAGGCGATCGATGAAGTTGTCAAACCGGTCAGAGAATCGCTCGATAAATTCGAAAATAAAATCCTAGAGATTGAAAAACAACGCACTTCTACATACGCGGCCTTGAACGAACAGGTGCGCGCAATGACAGGCGCGCAGAGCCAGCTGCAGCAAGAAACTTCCAACTTGGTAAAAGCCTTGCGCATGCCTAATGTGCGCGGACGTTGGGGTGAAATCCAGCTGCGCCGCGTTGTCGAAATGGCAGGCATGATCGAGCATTGCGATTTTGTGCAACAGGAATCCCTCACGGTTGACGATCGCAAGTTACGTCCCGATTTAGTGATCAAGCTGCCCAACCAAAAGCAGATCGTGGTGGATTCAAAGACGCCTCTTTTGGCCTATTTGGAATCGCTAGAGGCTGCTGATGAGCCGACGCGTCAACTCAAATTAAAAGAGCATGCTCGTCAAGTACGCACACATATATCTCAGCTAGCGGCCAAATCCTATTGGGATCAATTTCCTGCAGTGCCCGAATTTGTGGTGTTGTTTTTGCCCGGTGAAACATTTTTTAGCGCGGCCTTGGAGCAAGATCCTTCTCTTATTGAATGTGGAGTGGATCAACGGGTCATCCTCGCGACTCCCACCACATTGATCGCCCTATTGCGTTCTGTTTCCTATGGATGGCGCCAAGAACTGATCGCCAAGAATGCGCAGCAGATTTGCGATTTGGGCAAATCCCTATACGACCGCATTCGCATCCTAGCAGAGCATTTCGATGATATACGCAAAGGCCTCGACCGCACGGTGGATGCCTACAATCGGGCTGTGGGTTCATTGGAAGGGAGGGTGTTGATCACGGCTCGCAAATTTAAAGAGCTTGGCGCCTCTGGCGAACAGGAGATTCCCGAGCTCGATATCATTGACAAGACAACACGTCCTCTACAGGTAGACATGAACCAGCTTCCTCAATTGGCTATAGATTAATTGTAAAGGGGACGAATTAGGTTATTTGGTACTTTAGAGATTCAGCTGTGTGGAAATGTTGTCCGAATGATTATATAGGTTATTTTCCTATACCCCTGAAAGGAGTAACGGCTTATAGCCCAGGGTAAGCGGCAGCGTAACCCTGGGTGGATTTGCATTAAAGGTTGTACCCCTGAAAGGGGTACGGGCCATTGTTATTTGGATATATAATGTCAAAGGCTTGCCGGCACCCCTTTCAGGGGTGCAATCCTTTATACACATAAACCCAGGGTTACGCAGCCGCTCACCCTGGGCTAAAAGCCGTTACCCCTTTCAGGGGTTGAGGATGATAAGGTTTCATTTCAAAAGTTATCCATCTAAAGAAAAGGTAATCATATGAGTTCGGGATTAGCTATTCGAGGAGTGGCATCGCCACAACCGCTAGATCATGATTCGCAGGAACTGACACAGCCGTATTCTCCAACCGGCTTAATTTCGCCAGTTGCGCCGCTCGCCCCATTGACACGATCTGTATCAACTTCAGCCCAAGGAGCGCTTAGCAGGCAAAGCTGCTGTTATACACCTTTGAAAACGATCTCCGAAATTAATCCTAGGCGTGTCAAACTCGACAAAAATGTCCTGATCGCTTTTGACAGTTCTTCTGATAGGCCTCTCTTAACGCGCAGCGCCTCTGAATTAATGCAAACAATAGCTGATTGGATCAAGCGCACCCGCCGGCTGTTTATGCTGCAAGTGGATAACGTTACCTTGACAAGTGCCAAACGCAGAAAGGTGGAAGAAAAGCCCAAACCTTGGGTCATTGAGTTTGAGGATCAGCAAACTTTAGAACTGACCGATTTTCAAAGAAATTTTCTGATGAGACATTCTAGATTCTTTCAAACACTATGGACAGGGTCTTTTAATGAAGCCGAAAAGAAAACCATTCGCATTGAAGAGCGTGGTAGAGAGGATATTCAACGGGCTGTTAATTTGCTGCAAAATAGGGCGGCATTAGAAGCGTATTCTTTTGCAGAGATTGACCAACTGGCTGAACTATTGGTGATCGCTTCCTATTTTCAATTTGGAAGCTTAGAAGAGATATTGCAACAAAAGAGCATGAAATTGATTCAGGCTCATCATGATAAGTTTCCTCTAGAGGCCTTTGAAAAAGCAATCAAGCTGCATCAGTTTGCGAAGATGTCTGGATACAACCACTGGAAAGATGAACTTGAATTCCTTTTAGCTAGATATCTTAAAGATACTCTAAATGATACTGAGGACACTGGAAAGTCTGCATTTATCGCTGGAGTTGATGCCATGAGGCAGCTGAATATCGAAAATATGGATCTCTCTTCCTCGCTGATCCATGACACCCTTTTAAAATATGTATGCGAGTCGTTACCAACCATCCAAAGACTAGATATAAGCAGCTGTCAGCACCTAACACCAAATTGCTTGGATTCCCTGCCACTTTTACCGTCATTACAGCAGCTCAATTTAAGCTTTTGGCGCCAACACAAACTCACTGCGAATGATATCCTCAAACTAGCTGCTTTGCCGCTAACCGAACTAAAGCTCAATCGCTGTTATCTATCTGCAGGAGGTTTCGAAGCACTTCACCAATTGCCCAATCTCTCATCCCTAGCTTTAGGTGGGTGTCCATCCTTTGACCGCGCTGCCTTAACAACTGTGGCAGCGCTTAAGCGTGTAAAGCGCTTAGATCTCAGTTTCACACACCTTTCTGATCAAGATTTGGAACAGCTGAACAGGATGCCGCCCTTAGAGTATTTGTGTTTAAGTCAGTGCAATGGCATTACAGGTGCCGGACTGGCTAAAATAGCTACTTTAGTGCCTCTGCTTTATGAAATGGATCTATCAGACTGCACAGGGATACAAGAAAGTGATTTAACCCCGCTCGCAAACCTTGATCATCTGGGCATCTTGATCCTAGATCAAAATGTGTCTCTCACAGGAGATCACTTGGTATATCTTATTTGTGAAAAAGGAGGCTTTGCTAAGCTCAACACGCTAAAAATGTCTTTTTGCCCGCAACTCAATCATGCCTGCTTGCTGCGTCTTGGTAAAAAACGATTCACACATAGTTCTAATCTGTTTTATGACTATGTTTTTAAGCGCTAGCGGAAAGAGACAGCTTCCATGAGGTGCTCTTTCAGTAGGCTTGGATGACCTGCTAGATCGGCAATAGTTAATGAAACACGCAATAGGCGGTCGCAGGCACGTGCAGACATACCCAAGACATCTATGGCTTGGCGCAACACCTCTTGGCAATCGTGCGTGAGTTTACAATGCTCTCGTAGATCCCGCGATGACATCTGCGAATTTGTTTTGCACTTGCCAAAACGCTGATGCTGCCGCCTTCTCGCCGCTTTGACCCTTTCGCGCACAGTGGCAGATGTCTCAGACGTCTCTGTTTGCGTGAGGTCGCGATAGCGCAAAGCTGGCACGTCGATATGCATGTCTATGCGGTCCCACAGGGGACCTGAGATCTTACCCCGATAGCGGTCGATCTGAAGTTGGGTATCCTTACATGGCTTATCGGGATGTCCTAAGTAGCCGCAAGGGCATGGATTCATGGCGGCCACACAGATGAAATCGCTCGGGAAGGTGAAGTTGCCTTGTGCTCGGCTAATGGTGACCTTGCGATCTTCCAGCGGTTGACGCAACACTTCTAGTACCGTGCGCGAGAACTCAGGGAGTTCGTCAAGGAAGAGAATTCCATGATGCGCCAGTGACACCTCGCCTGGACGCGGCATTGCACCACCACCGATAAGTCCTGCATAGCTGACAGTATGGTGGGGGGAGCGGAAGGGGCGATGGGTGACTAAGCTTTGTCCTTCGGTAAGCAAGCCGCCAATCGAATGAATTTTGGTAATTTCCAGTGCTTCCTCGACAGTCAATTCAGGCATAATGCCGCCCAAGGCTTTGGCCAACATGGTTTTGCCCGAACCTGGGGGGCCCGAAAGGATGATATTGTGATTGCCAGCAGCTGTGATCTCCATGGCCCGTTTGACGTGGGCTTGTCCTTTTATATCTGAAAAGTCGATGATGGGTGGGACCATGCTGAAGATATCATTCGATAGGTGCGTAGCCAGGGGCTGAATGCTTGTCGGATTTTGGAGGAATGCAACCGCTTCTTTGAGGTGCTTGATAGGGATCACTTCGATGCCAGGGAGGGCGGCAGCCTCTTTGGCATTGGCAGCGGGCAGCAAGATCCCCTTTTTACCAAGCCCTTTGGCGAACATCGCACTTGCAAGCGCACCTTGGATGGGGCGTAGTTCACCGCTTAAGCCTAGTTCTCCCACCACGAGATAATCGTCATGCACGCGCGTTTCGATGGTGTGCAATGCTCGAAGTAAGCCAAGTGCTATAGGCAGGTCGTATAGTGCTCCCTCT
Organism: Chlamydiota bacterium; assembly: GCA_013286645.1. Lineage (GTDB taxonomy): Bacteria > Chlamydiota > Chlamydiia > Chlamydiales > Parachlamydiaceae > JABDFJ01. The sequence continues at coordinate 19,418 of JABDFJ010000019.1, forward strand.
TTTTTCAAATCTCCAGGGGCTAAGTTTACCGTACAGGCGACCCCAAAGGCCGAGTAGCCAGAATTTTTGATGGCGGTGAGCACGCGATCTTTAGATTCTCTCACGCCAGTATCGGGGAGGCCGACGATGACTAAGTAGGGTTTATCGGCACGGATCGCATCGACTTCGACTTCGACCAGCTGGACATCTAACCCCAAAAAGGCTACAGAATGCATACGAGAAAGAGACATACTCAATCGCCAATATATTGTAATTTATTTGATAATGTATACACTTTGGTCATTTACTAGTTAACAATTTTAAGGAGAAATGATGAGAAAGCAAATTACCCGTGTGTCGATTTATCAATCGAGTAAGATCATGGCGATCTTAGCTTGTATCATATCGGCTTTGTATGCAATTCCATTGGGCATTTATGAACTGGTGAACCATAACAATGACACAGCCATTGCGCTCTTTTTGCAACCATTGATTCACTTTGTGGTGAGCTTTTTAACTTCGATCATTGCATTTTTCATCTACAATCAGGTGACGAAGGTGTTTGGTGGTCTGGAAATTGAAACCAATGAAGGCGCCGAACACCTTAAGTAACAACAGAAGTATTTTGGAATTATTGCTGTAGTTCGAGCTTATTTGCATTGTTCTTGAAGATTATGCGAAAGTCCGCAGCGATAGCGAAGGACGCCTGAACATAGCCCATAGCGACCAACGGGAGCTGTGGGGAACTTGTAAGAAACATAGAGCTCGGAGCGATAGCGGAGAGCGATTGACTTGATCCGGCTCACAAACTTACAGTCGCTCTCCGCTATCGCTCCGAGCTCTATGTTCTTCTTGCTACCCATAGTTCCCTCGCTAATCGCTCAGTCACTATGGGCTATGTTCAAGCGTCCTACGCTATCGCTACGGACTTACGCGCTGACATTTATCCTACACAGTTCTATTCGATGGAAATGACGAAATAGGCTGGGAAGGCGAAGTTGTTGTTTGGACGGGGCACCGCATAGAGCGTGACCTCTTGTCCAATGCGATCTTGCAAATTGATCAGCGTGCTATATAAAAACGCAGTTGGCTGCTGATTCGCTTGGCTCATCAACACATAGTCGCCAGGCTTATTTTTAATGACGCGCGGATACAACTCCACAATGCCTGTGATAGGAATTGCCTTTTGACGTTGATCAGCATAGAAATCATCCATTGTGCCTTGGTTGTTTTCCGCTGCCCATGTTTGGTAGATTTGCTGTTCTGCTGGCAGCCAAGCGCTCATTTTGTTGTTGATGCCCGATTGGTTGGCTGTCGAGATAGCAACACCACCTTTGCCTGAACGTTCACGTTGTAGCTGCTGTTCAAGCTGGGATAGCTTCTGTTGCTGCGCTTTCAATTGTTCGCTGTACTGCTGATGCCCCATTTTGGCTTGTGCTTCTAGATAAGGGATCTTCTTTTGTAAATAATCGTCTTGTAGCTTGGTGGTCAGCTCACGTGCGCGGGCGGCTTGCTCAGGGAAGTCGGAATAATTGTTAATGACTTTGTTGTAGTTGGCATAAATGGTGTCTAGATTGATGTTTGGGAAGTCCTTTTGCATCTCATTTTGACTTTCGATGTATGTCGAATTGAGCAAGAAGTTGACTTCATCGCGTCTTCTTTCAATCTTTGCCAACTCTGAGGCATTGCCAAGCTTTTCTACGAAGTCTTTAGCGATGTAAAAGCGTGAGGAGGCTGGTGGTGCAATTTCTAGCCATTTGTTGTTAAGAGCACTAACAGTACCTGTGACACGCTCTCCTCCATTCAGCTGCGCCAATACAGGGGCATCGACGTCTGGTTCTAAACGCACGTTGACGCGACTGCCTTCCACGACACCATCTAAAATATAGGTGCGGAAAACGTAGCCTTTGGTATCTGCAGGAGGTTTAATCGCATAAAAGTCATCGGCTTCATCGACGACGATGAACATCTCACCTTTATTGAGTTCTTTGACGATTGGGCTATCGAGACGTGGTTGTAAGCGTACACGCACCTTGCTTTTCACGACTCTCCCCGTAAAGGCTTGAAAAGCGTTAGAAGATGCTTTTGCTTTGGTGCTTTGTGGCAGTGGTTTAGCATCTTCCACTAAAAATGGCGGTGAAGGGTCGTCAGAGGCGTCGGCCAAGCATAATGTTGTCTGTAGTAATAGTGTCAAACTCGTTAATAAAAAAACTGTGGGTTTACGCATGGTAAAACTCCTGAAAAATTATGGGGTGTTTTAGATTAGGATTATTAGACCCGTGATTCTACTGCCTTGCTTGGTTTTATGACAAGCAATCAATTGCTTCAACAGTAATTCTCACTAGAAAAACCCGTGCCCTTAAAGGACGAAAAGGACCTAAACGACCTAAAGGACCTAAACGACTTTGCATCATTACGTCTAGTTCGTCCTTTAGGTCCTTTTCGTCCTTTATGAACTTGGTTACGATTTAAGCACGGCTAGGATGTGTTCGCATCCTTGATTGCCGCAGGTGCATCCGACGGGATGTCCTAGATAAACGCTATAGCGTTCTTGGGTATCCAAACGGTTGGTGACGGAGTAGAGTTTGTCACCGGTTTGGTTGATTTCCCACTGCTGAAAGGAAAGGTCTTTGTCGCTCACTTCATCTTCTTCTAGCTGTGGGCTATCTACCTTGGCGGTTACTGGAGTTTCTTCTGGGTGATCGAATGCTTGATGGATGGCTCTTGCAATCTGACAGTGGGGGCAGTTGCAGTGCGGCTCTGGCTTGGGCATATTTTGGATGTCGCCAGGCGCCACAATTTTTGCCACAGAAGCGATTTTGTTTAAGATTTCTTTAGGCATATTTGGGGAGTTGGCTTGCGCCATATTGTGCTGCATGGCAGATGTGAGTGACTCCATCGAATCAAACGCAAAGCGGATAGATGCTGTCCCTTCTGCTTCTCCAAAAGGCGCACCGGCAATATTGTTTGGAAGGGGAGAAGCTTGAAAAAGCTGGAAGGGAATCGGACGTTCCTGCGGTTTAGTAGGGTGTTCTTCTAGGTAAGTAGCATAGGCGGTAAAGATCGCATCGCGATCTGCTGTGGAGAGTCCTGGAATTGAAATGGTGCTACCATCAATTAATGAGACGATGAGGTCTGTTTCTTTGAGGTAGATGGCGCTTACTTGTGTCCAGCTCGTTGACAGATGAGGGGGGATGTGGAGGATTTTCGAAGTTATTTTCATGCACTACTCCTTTTTTGCCATCGATGCATAATGGCATATTGCCTGTACTATCCCTTAATATAACACAGCGAGCTAGAAAAGTCAAGAGATTAGCAGTTGTCTTAATCAAGTGCTAATCTCTTGCTGCTAGTCATTAACAAGGTGCTTAAGTAGCGTCTGTGAATCTTAATGCTAACTCGTTGTTTTCAAAAACTACATGAGCTCTCTGGGAAAACTTTGCGCATGTGCGACCTTGAACGAATTCTGTAGTATATCTCTCGAGAGAATCTGTGGAATAGTCTTGGTTTTTAATTTGCGCAAGGCGGGCAGCAATTGTTTTGTGTCCTAACAGCAGAGCTAAAGCCAGTGGGGTACCAGCGTCATAGCCCCCCCACTCACGACAGTTTCGAGCTGGAGATATATATTGGTCAAGGTCATAGGATTTATTATAATATAAAATTTTATTCAAACTTGCGCCCTGTCGAATACACTGTTCAACCCCGGCTTTATCATTCAAAAGAATGGCGATACCCATTTTGTGGGTCATATTCCAGCGCCAGGTGGATGAAAGGCCTGTGACCATTGATTGGTGATCGATCTTAAGTGGCTTGTCTTTGATTAATTGATTGTAAACGAGAAATTCCGTAGTGGAAGCGACTTTTTTAAGCCCGATTGAGGTTAAGTGTTTGTTAAAGCTATTTCTATTGGCTTTATAAAGAACGCCATCGATTTCAACGTTTATAATTTTATTAAATAGGCACCCGAAGAATTTACTCAGCGAATTTGTATGGAGACGAATACTAGTCCCCATTTTCTGCGCCCCGTCGCCATAACCTAAGTGTAAACGATCATAAATAGTATGATCTCCACTTTCGATAATGGTAGTAATTGTCATGATAAACTCCTTTTAATTAACTAATTAAAATTTATATTATAGTTAAATGTTTATTTAAAATCAAATTTTTATTTAACTTTTCGTTTATGTTGTTTTTTTAAAATGTAACAAAAGAGAATGGCCTGAACGGACTGAATGGACGGCATGGACATAATGGACATGTAAATTGTTGCTTTGCGTCCATGCAGTCCATGTCGTCCATGCAGTCCATCACGTCCATTAGTCCATTTCACTTATGATTTTTTTTCTAACAAACTGCGCATCTAGACTTTTCTTCTTTGCGCTTTTTTTCATGTCGCGTTATAAGATCTAATTTTAAATCAACATTTTGAGGATCGCAACGTGACTAAAAAAACTTTTGTGCTCGATACCAATGTGTTACTCCATGATCCTGAAGCGCTCATCAAATTTCCACGCCATCATGTGGTCATTCCAGTGACCGTCTTGGAAGAGTTGGATAAGATGAAACGCTTGCCTAACGATCTGGGCAAAAATTCGCGGGCTGTTTTCCGCATGTTAGATTCGCTGCACCTGCAGGGGAAAGGCGACTTCAATCATGGTATGCTCCTCGAGAATGGAGCTACAGTGCGCATTCAGCTCGAAATCAAGACTGATTTCCAATACAACTTTGCGCTGGGAATCAATGACAACCGCATCATTATGGCCGCCTTCTTGCTGCAAGAGCGAGGTGATCAGGTCGTCTTTGTGTCCAAAGATTTTGCGGCTAGGATCAAAGCTGAAGCCGTGGGCTTGCGTGTGCAAGACTACCAAAATCTTAAATACTCCTATGATGAGATTTATAAAGGCATTCGCAAAATCGAAACCAGCAAGCACGATATTGATCTGTTTTATAAAGATGGCACACTCACGATTCCTAATCTAGATTGTCATCCCAATGAATATTGCATCGCCACCTCGGCGGAACATTCCTCGGCTGTGGGCAAGTATGATATGGAAAAAAAGAGTGTGGAACCACTCATCAAATTCCCGAATCTATGGGGCATCAAACCACGCAACGTTGAGCAGCGCTGTGCGATCGATCTGCTTTTGCGCGATGATATCAAATTGGTGACGCTCATTGGGCAGGCTGGTACAGGTAAAACCTTGTTAGCGTTAGCTTGTGGCATGCGTAAAGTTTTCGATGAAGGACTCTACTCGCGCATTTTAGTCAGCCGTCCAATTGTGCCCTTGGGAAGAGATATTGGCTTTATCCCCGGCACCAAAGAAGAAAAGCTATTCAACTGGATGCAGCCGATTTACGATAACTTGGAATTCTTATGCGATTCTTCGGGGAATGAACCTAATGAAACACTGCGTTGGGTGATGGAAAGCAAAAAAATTGAAATGGAAGCCGTGACCTATATCCGTGGGCGCTCGTTGCCCAAGATGTTTATCATCGTTGACGAAGCGCAGAACTTGACCCCGCATGAAGTGAAGACCATTATTTCGCGCGCGGGCGAAGGGACGAAAGTCATTTTGACTGGTGATCCAACGCAGATTGATAATCCCTATTTGGATAAGAATTCTAATGGTTTGACGTATGCGGTAGGAAAGTTCTGTGAGCATAAAATCTATGGACATGTGTTGTTAGAAAAAACGGAACGTTCTGAATTGGCTGCTCTGGCAGCTGAGATTTTGTAGGTAATGACCTCGTTAATTTAGCTAAGATGACAAAAAGGGATTAATCTATGATTTTTTTAAAAAAGATTTGTGCAAATGTTTTGCTGACAAGCTTTTATGTTGTGCCAGCGATGGCTTTTGTCCAATCGATGGATCAACCGCAAATTAACGTGGCTTACGATGGGTGGCTCGATCAGTATAGCATGGATAAACGGCATGATTTCATTGGCAATGAAGCGTGCGAGCCGACCTCGAGCACCAATGCTTTGACATATCTGCAAAATGTCGCTCCACAGGTATTTGGTACACAATTGTCTGGATCTACATATGCGAATTGGGAAGATACCGATGATGTCTTAATTAAAGTCATGGGAACGACAAAGAAGAATGGCACCTATGATTATCTTATGGTCTATGGCTTACACACTTATATCACCGAGATGAAAGACTTTCCTGAAGTGCGTTTTTCGGGCATGTATCCCAACGATACTTGGTATCCAGCTGGCGGGTACCCCAAACCTCCCTACATTACCCATGGCAAGCCTACGGTCGAATTCATAACGACAGCCCTTGCCGGAGGGGGTGCTGTCTTGCTGAATATCCAGTATCCAAAGAACGAAGGGGGACATGAGATCCTGGCCAACGGCATCTATTGGGATCCTGACGCCAAGCGCGGCACACTGTATTTTGTTGATCCCCTTGATTCCTCGCAGAATTATTCTCCGGATATACCTTTGGGTCCGGTAAAACAGACGGAAGGATTGCTCACTCTGTCAAAAGAGGGGCATTTGGTTTTGCACTATAATCAATATGAGAAGCGCCTCCCATTTACAGATCAATATCAAAGTGTTAGCGCCTCCGTCTTTGGAGCGTTAGTCGTGGGCGGCGCCCCGCATACGCCTTTTGCGCAGCTATTGCCGACAGGCAACAACCATGCCATTGCTGCAGGGTTCGATCGCCTTGATCCGACGACAGAGCAGATGTTTCCTTTGCTTACCGTGCTCAATACGGTGTCGAATGCCCAGTTGACCGAGACTTTCAATCAATTTGATCCTTCCGTATTTAACGCGTTGCTATTCACAGAGCAGTCGATGGCCGAACAAGTGCAACATGTCATTGCGCAAAATCTCTTACAATATCGGCATGCTTGTGATCACCAAGATCGTTGTTGTGAGAGATGCAGCGTGTGGTTGACACCTTTTACAGAGGCGATCCGGCAAGATGGTAGCAAGTATTCATGGGCCAAAAGCGGCTATAAAAACCAGCTCAATGGCGGCGTAGTGGGGATCGATTGTCTTTTCCTTGAGAATTTCTTAGTGGGCGGTGGCGCATCCTATGCTGAAAGCAATGTGGATTGGCTTTCAGCTAAAGCTAAAGGACATATCCATAGCTATGGGGGATTTATCTATGGAGCTCTGCTGGATGCGCCTTTATGGCTAGATGTCGGCTTTGCTTATGCTTATAATCGCATTAAAGCGCATCGCAATGTGTTTAGCGCAGCGCCTGTCTCTTTCTTTGAGCCTATCGAAGGGAAATTCAAGCATCACAATTGTTCTCAAGTGTATACAGGACACCTGGGCATGAGTTATGACTTGGCAACACACTTTTTTTGCCGCACTGAAGTCCAGTTTTGGCCCTATTTGAACCTTGACTATATCTATGCGCATCAACCTTCGTATAGGGAGACTGGAGGCGATGTGTTGGCGCTACATGTGCATGAAAAGGGGACAAATTTGTTTCGTCCCGAAGTGGGATTAGGGTGCAGTGTGTTCTTCCCCATGGATTGCTACTTTAAGCCTTTTGCGCATGTCACCTTGGGATATGCTAAGGAAGTGCGCTTTCAAGGCAAAAGTACGCGCGCCTATTTTGCCGATAATCCTGAAAGTGAGTTCAAGGTGTCTGGGTTGTTCCCTGAAAATGACTTATTTTGTCCTCAAGTGCAAATTGGTGTGTCTAGTCCCTCTGAGGTGGTCCAGTTGCAGCTGACATATCGTGGAGCTTTTGGTTCGGGCTTGACAGCAAATGAAGGGGCGGCAGAATTAAAATTCGCCTTTTAAGCCCTGTAACCGCAGGTATGCTCTTGCGGCTAAAGCCGCAGGTATGTTGTTGCGGCTAAAGCCGCAGGTTTGTAGCTTAGGCTTCAGCCTGAGCTCGTTTTGGCGGGCTTCAGCCTGCCACGCGCAGCGAGCCGTAGCGATGCATGACGCGCTCGGTGTCGCGGCCTCACGCATGTTGCGCAAAGCCTCAGGCGTTTATGCCTTAATGTTTTTTGCTAAATCCCTTTTAGCTACGAGTGAGCGCGACATGCATCGCTACCGCTCGCTGCGCGTGGCAGGCTCAAGCCTGCAAAAACGAGCTCAGGCTGAAGCCCAATGTCATTAAGTTAAGAGATAAGTGCTTTAATATTAGGGGTTCTAAAGAGCTCCAACGGAGCAAACAGGTGTAAAGCCCACAGTGTAGCGCTGCCGGCGCAAACTGTGGGGATACGAAAACAAATATAGAGCTCCAACGGAGCGGCAAGGTGTTCTTCCATGACATGACTACAGCACACCTGGTCGCTCCATTGGAGCTCAGATCCTTTTTTTATGAGATCCACAGTTTGCGCCGACAGCGCTACACTGTGGGCTTTACACCTGTCTGCTCCGTTGGAGCTCTTTAAACCTCTTCATAGTAAGTTACTTACCTCTTAACTAAACGACATTGGGCTGAAGCCTAAGCTACAAGCCTGCGGCTTTTAGCCGCAAAAGCAAGCCTGCGGCTTTTAGCCGCAAAAGCAAGCCTGCGGCTTAGCTGCGTCCTTTTACGTGGCTAGGATTTCTAAGATCTGCTTGACAGCTTCATCTTTATCGTAATCTTTCAGCAAATTATGTCCGGAGCGCTCAAACGGGATCGCTTTAAAAGCGATGCCGTGCCTTTTTAGACGTTCAAGTCCTGCCTGGACATTCACAGTGAGATCTTGTTTGCCATAAAGAATGGTCAAATCCTTGATGTGCATGGGGGAGCTAAGATCTATATTAGCTCGCAATAAAGACATTTGTAGCACGGTCTTCAATGGCAAATAGCGATAAGAAAAGGTGGTTTTGGCGCCGGCTGGATCACAAGTGTCGACATAGGTCACGCGGTTGGGTTTAATAGGCTTAGTATAATAGGGAAGGGTGAATAAAAAGATATTTTGCGTGAGGGGATGCATGAGTATTTGCGTCAGAAAGTGGTTTGTTTGCGCTTCAGCCAAGTTGGGACCCGTAATGATTAAATGTTCGAGTGGCTTATGTTGTGCTAAGTGTATCGCTAATGGCGTGCCTGTGGAATGGGCGATGACGCTGACTTTATCTCCCAAAACAGCCGCAATGTCGTAGGCATTAAACGTGTCTCGGAGCCAATCCTTCCGCTGGGCCTTTTCGAAGATATGTAGATCGGATAGCCCATGTCCCGTAAGCACGGGGGCATAATAGGGGATGTTGTGGGCATCTAACAGCGTGCACAAATAATCAAAATCATGAGGTGCCGAGCCAAAGCCATGCAGTAGCAAAACGAAATGAGGAAATTTTTGATTGTTTTTGGTTAAGCTGATTTTTGGCGTTGTCTCTTGATAACAGTTGAAGGTGGGAAGATGTTTAAAGTTAGTAAGCTGTTGGGCTGTTTTAGCGGCCTGTGCTCGGGATCTGAAATGGCTAATAAAAACAGCCAAAACAAGCAATAAAAGAAACCCGCTTAAATAAACCATCACCCCACCTGAACTTCCTCATTGGTTTTTTTTGGGGCGATAGCCATCGCCACGAACACGGCGCTCACTCCTCCAACTAATTTGCCTACAATCACGGCAAAGATCATCGGGGGCATATTAGCCGCGGTGAAGCCCAAATGATCACCAAAGGTAAAGGCCGCACTTACAGCAAAGGCCACGTTGATCACTTTGCCTCGCTCGTCCATGTTTTTCATCATCCCAAACATGGGCACACTGTTGGCCAAGGAGGCTAACATGCCAGCCGCCGCCACATTATTGATTTTCAAGACATTACCAACTCTAGTTAAAGGCTTGGCAAACCATCGCGTCAAAAGATAGACCATCGGATATGCCCCAAGTAGAATACAGGAAATATAGCCGATGACGTCCATGGCGCGCATCACTTCGCCAACTTTATCTCCAGGCACCATAAAGATAGGATCCATGCCTGGAATAATGGTAATGCCTAAAATCGTGTTGATTACAGCACAGGCGAGGCCTATCGTAATAAGGCTAACGAGGACTTTAGCAAAAATTTTAAACCCATTGATCATCATTTCAGGGGCCATGCGTAAGCCGATTGCTACCAATAGGGCTACGATAATGACCGGACTTAAGTTTGAAAAAATCATCTGATAAGTGAATACAACAGGCACATCATTGATTCTAATGTCGGAATACATGGCGATCATTCCTCCAGCAAGACACCCTATGGGGATGGTTATCATGCCGGCTAATACACCTAAAGCCAAAAAGCGCCGATCTTTTTTGTCAATGATGCCTACCGCTACTGGAATCGAAAAGACGAGGGTTGATCCCATCATCCCCCCTAAGATCAGTCCAGCAAAAAGCCATGAGGCATTATCCATTTGACCATTAGCAAAGGCCAATTGTTTCGCTAAAAAAAAGCCTCCCATGTCATTTGCCAGTATGGTAGTGGCAAACATAGCCGGACTTGCCCCTAGGAAGGTGTAGATAGGGATGACAATCGGACCTAACAGTGTTGCCAGCACGGGGGCTAAGGCGATGATTCCCACCATAGCTAAGCCAAGAGCTCCCATGGTCATGAAACCATTTTCAAATTGCTCGCCAGTGCCTGAAATTCCCTCTCTAACTTTTCCAAGGCCGATCTTAGCGAGGAATTTATCAACACTTGCCCATTGTAAGAGGATTCGATCTAGTGCTCCAATGAGCATAAAGGCCATCATGATATACATAATGATGGTGTTAATTAAAGCCATAATTTAGTCCACAATGCGTAGTTGTTTTAAAGCCATTTGACGAAATATTTACTGAGAAAATGCCCTTTAATTTTTTCCATCATGGGCCTATTTTTCAACTCTTCCATAGTGAGAGGTTGGCTGTGGCGTAAATCGTCATGCAGTGCATCATCGAATTGTTTCTTCAAGCGTGGACATTGGATAAGCAAGCCACTCTCAGAATTCCAATTTAAGCTATTAGCATCGAAGTTTGAGGAGGTGAGGAAGAAAGGATCATTTTCATTACTTCCAATGGAAAAAGCCTTTTGATGGATGCTGCCAGTGCCCACCTCTTTGTTGCCGATGTATTTGTGGAAGCGGAGATTGTTTTTGGTGACCTTTGGCAAGATAGTCGAAATCTGCGCGTAAGCTGCATAGGAAACAGTCGCTATCTCTCCATCACCCACGTCGTGGTCGTTCACGATGAAATCGAAAGTGACCCCTTTAGCAACAGCCTTTAAAAGTAGATCAAGGATCTCTTTCGTAGGAAGGAAAAATGCTGTGGTAATAATCACTTTAGTGTCTTCAGGCACATGTTTAAGTAATAATTTGAATAAATCCATCATCGGAGGGCATTTATCTGTTTGATGTGGCGGGCTAGGTATGAGGCGCATCGTAACATCACCGGTAGCGGGAAAAGCTAATTTGGCGTGTTTTTCCATTTGCGCATTGATCGCAGTGAGTTCTTCGATCGCCCTTTTGAGGTTTGGTTGCAAATGCTCTTTGAAATAAGCATTTTGATTGTGGTTGTGGAATTTCATGGCGCGAAGAAATTCTTTGACAACTTCATGCGTGACAGGTCCTGTCACTTCAATATCAGTGTCTCTAAGTCCATAGGCATTCTTAGCGCCTTTTTTCGAACCATTTGCGAGATAGCTAGGGACTTCTCTGGAACGCCCTTCAGCATCCACCTGCCCTGGAAAGGCGTAGGAATCGCCGACATTGATCCCACCCATAATGACTTTTACTGGTTCTATGGAGGAGTGATGTTTCCAAGTGATCAAGAACTTTTCATGATCTTTAGGAAAACGGAACCCATAGACGATCGCGCTATATTTCATGGGAATATTTGTAGGCAGGATAAAAACATTATTAGGAGCTTGATCGAGGAGTGGCTGCATGAAAGCCGGTATGGGCGACATTTTTCCATTGAGGATTTTATGCAAATCTTCATAGCGATCAAAAAAACCATAGACATCGACTTGAATAAAAATTTTGGCCCCTTGTTTGGCTTTTTGCAGGAGCAACGCAATCATGGCTTTGCCAGTTTCGTCTTCATGGAATTCAAAGCTTTTTAATAAGATGACATCGGCACTTTCAATATTCTTTTTACGTTGCTTAAATGAGGCGCCACCATTGATTAAAAGCGTGCCAGAGTTATGGCGTGTGGCATGTGAATGCATTAATTTGTCTAATTGATGCTGTAAATGTGCGTCATTAAACCAACTTCTGTGTGTCATATTGGTCTCCTCGATTGTTGCTTTCTCTAAACATATCAAATTCGGTAAAATAAAAATCAAATTTATTTGTTTTTTTGGATATTTTTCCGTTTTCTTGTTGAGGTAAAAGTTTGTATGCTTATGTTGGAGGGAAAAGAGGGGATTAACATGGGTATTTCGCATCACTTTCAACTGAGTAAAGTTAAGCCTCAAAATGTCACTGCCGGTGGCGCGCGCATCAAAGCCACGAAGAGCAATTTTCCTATTTTGCAAGGCATGTCCTTGTATCGCTTAATGTTACATCCCAAAGCCGTCCGAGAGCCTCATTGGCATGCCAATGCCGACGAGTTGGGCTATTGTCTACAGGGACAAGTGTTAGTTTCCATGTATGGCACAGGAAATTTACGAGAAACGTTTTTGGTCTCACAAGGTGAGGCGTATTTCATCCCTTCGGGCGCATTGCATGATATTGAGAATGTAGGAGATGAAACAAGCGAGCTGCTGTTGCAATTCTCCCATGAAGAACCGGAAGATTTTGGGATTTCTGCGATGTTTGGGATGTTCTCGGATGCCGTTTTAGGAAATACTTGGGATGTTCCCAGTGAGGTGTTCCATGCCATGAAACGTTCCACCAAGGAAGTCTTTATTGCCATGCGTAAAGAGCCTGCTGTCATTCCCACTCAAGCGCATTATGCGACGAGTCATCGTTTCAATCTGGCCAAAGCCACCCCACTGATCGAAAATGCCGGGGGGAGTGCCCGTGTAGCCAGACAAGATGTGTGGCCGATACTCAAAAGGCAAGCGTTGTATTCTTTGGAATTACAGGGACAAGGGATGCGCGAGCCCCACTGGCATCCAGAGACGGCCGAAATGGGATTTGTGCATCAAGGAAAGGGGAGAATGTCCATTTTATCCCCTTCGGGAGATGTCGATACCTATGAGATGAATGCAGGAGATGTCTATTTTATTCCCAAAGCCTATCCTCATCATATTGAAAATTTAACTTCCGATCTGTTACATCTATTGATCTTTTTTGATCAGCCTATGCCACAAGATATTGGTTTTACCGGCAGCGTTAAATCATACACTAATGATGTGTTAACGTCTGTCTTACATGGCTCAAAGGCATTGTTTGCTCAACTGCCAACCTATTATCAAGACCTCTTTATTGTAAAAAAGACAAATCCTCTCGACTAAGGACAACGCATGAAATCAGATTTTCGCATAGAGACCGACAGTATGGGTGAAGTGCGTGTGCCTGCAGATAAGCTGTGGGGAGCACAAACAGAGCGTTCGCTGGAGCATTTTTCCATCGGCGATGATCCCATGCCGCATGAGATGATTGATGCGTATGCCATTATTAAAAAAGCGTCAGCGCTAATCGCCTTTCGAGAAGGGGTGTTAGATGAACAGCAAAAAACATTCATCGTGCAGGTGTGTGATGAACTTCTGGCTGGCAAGCATAGAGACCAGTTTCCTTTGCGCGTGTGGATGACGGGCAGTGGGACTCAATTTAACATGAATGTCAATGAGGTCATTTCCAACCGCTGCTGCCAGCTTGCTGGCACACCGCTGGGAAGTAAAAAACCCATTCATCCCAATGATCATGTCAATACCTCTCAATCGACGAATGATTCGTTCCCCACAGCAATGTGTATCGCTACAGTGCAAGGGATCAAGCAAAGATTGATTCCTACACTGCAACAATTGCGCGCAGCGCTGCAAAAGAAAGCCGAAGAGTGGCAACATATCATCAAGATTGGTCGCACGCATATGCAAGATGCCACGCCGCTTACATTGGGACAAGAATTTTCTGGCTATGTGGGAATGCTTGATAATGCTCTAGACTATCTAGAGATCAATGTGCAAGGGGGGTACCGGTTGGCACTAGGCGGCACGGCAGTGGGGACCGGACTCAATGCTCTGCCAGGTTTCGATGTCGCTGTGGCCAATGAAATTGCTCAATTGACAGGCTTACCTTTCATCACAGCCCCAAATAAATTCGCTGTGCAGGGAGGGCATGATGCTTTGGTGCAGATTAGCGGTACGCTCAAAACACTCGCTTCCTCGCTTTATAAGATTGCCACGGACATCATGTTGCTGAGTTGTGGACCCCGCTGTGGTTTGGCTGAACTGCATATTCCAGAGAATGAGCCAGGCTCATCGATCATGCCCGGTAAGGTGAATCCAACGCAATGTGAAGCTTTGGCTATGCTGGCTGTGCAGGTGATGGCCAACGACGTGGCGGTGGGCTTCGGAGGCGCTGGTGGCTATCTTGAAATGATCGTCTTCAAGCCTTTGATGATCTTTAATTTGATGAAATCGATCCGCTTGCTAACGGATGGATGTCACAACTTCCAGAAATTCTTAGTCGAAGGCGCTGAACCAAATTATAAAAAGATCGACTACTATTTGCAACGCTCGCTGATGCTTGTAACGGCATTAAGTCCGGTGATTGGCTATGATGGGGCGGCCAAAGTGGCCAAACATGCACATACGCACGATTTGACCTTGAAAGAAGCGGCCTTACAGCTGGGCTTAGTGACAGATGAAGAATTTGATCGCATCGTCGATCCCAAAAAAATGGTGCATCCCTATCTCGCTAGAGAGTAAAACTTTTAATTTTTGGTGGTGATGCGAAGATCTTCAAGCCAGTAATCGCTTTGAGCATCCTCGCACAGGCTTATGTGAATGGTATTGGTGCCAGACATGAGATAACTGCTGATGTCCCATTGTTCTGTGGAAGAATTGCCTGAGAAAAAGAAGTAGGGAGTAGTCTCAAAATAATGGCTTTCTAGGACGATTCCATTAATCGTTATCGTCACAGGCGCATAGCGCAGATCGGGGAATCCGTTTTGAAAGGTGACAATTTGTAAGGTTGCTTGTTGGGACATCTCTTGCATATAGTCGAAAGACATTTCGATCCAGCTTTGGCCTGGCTTCTGCAAAAGCAGCCCATAGCATTCATCTGTTGCGTGGTATTTTACGCCTAGACCTTTTACCAACGTTGCATTTTCTGTAAGCTGTGCACGAGTGAAATCGGCGTGCACAAGCACCTCATTCGCAAAGCTGTGAGTAAATAGAGTGGTGGTAATTATAATAAGTGTTAGTAAAAGCTTTTTCATATTTAAATGGTAATTATAATAAAAATGTTGTTTATTTTCAATGATATAGCATAAAAAATGGACTGAATGGACTGAATGGACAATTTTACTTTTTTTAGCCTTTCGCCTTTAGCTTTTAGCCTTTACAGTGAGTTTTACGCGGTCCTCTGCGTCGAACTCATACTGCCATTCCCAGGTGGATTTTGCAATCTTTTCTAGCTGTGGCGTCAACTTAGAACCTTCCTGCAATATCTCTAGACGATAGCCATCGGGCACTTCAAACTGGTGGTTTCCTTCAAAGACCACATCGCGAGCAAAAAATTCCCCATTGCCACGTAGGATAATGTGCAGATACCCATTTCTAGTGACTTGCCGCTTCCAAGCCGATTGTGCATTATGTGGGGCAAGTCCTTTGTTTTTAACAGTGACATTTTTCAACGTGCATTTGCCACATTTTGCGCTGTCATAGCGCCATACTCCCTCACTATCTTGGCTGCCCATGATGGCATCTGCATAGATGAGCAAGCTGCCATCTAAATCGAGGTTTTCAATGTCAGCCTCGGCGATTTCCATGATCCATTCAGCCCCTTGGGACAGGCGCCCGCCGCGAATTTTTTGTCCGATGATCGCATATAGTCCTCCTAAAGCCGGGTGAAAGAGGGTGGTGAAACTCGGACCCTGCACAAGGTAATCGTCTTTAGTGTTGAGGGGAGGGACATCCATATGGCAGTAGTTGGTGAGTAGATCTGCGTAGTTGCACATCAAATCATAGAAGCATCCTTCAGGGGTGCCAACGATGGATTTAACTGGATCAAAGGCTTGCTTGGTGACCGAAATCGTTTTGTTTCTTTGGTTATAGGTAATGAAGGTTTGTAGATCTATCTCGAATCCTTCTTTAAGCTGTGTAGGGAAGCGATCTACAAGAAAATCAGCCATATTTTGCATGGTCGATTCAAGGCGTCCGGCTTGTTTCAACACCGTTTGGTTGTTGCCAGCATAGCAGGGTTCCTTATTTTTCATATTAATGATCATGCCTGGAATAGGGCATAGCTGCGTGGCTGCTTGGATAGTTTTTAGATCGACAAATAAGATATTTGTGTTAGCGGGAAAGCACGAATATGCACTTCCTGGCTGTGCTGGAACATCTTTAATGCCGTGTTTTTCGAAATCGGTATATTCGATATTCGTGATACAATACTCAAAACCATCACTTAGCTGCCTTTCACATAGCACATCCATCCCTTCTGATGCTCCCAGGAGACGTTCACATGAAGCAAAGCCGAAGCTCTTGTTGCGTTGGCAGCCGATGCCTGCTAAGGCCAGCAACCCTCCATCGGTGCTGGCAATGGGATTATTGATCTGGCGTACTAAGGCTTTTTGCCGCTGTAAGCTGAGCAACCAGTCGAAAATGCCATTGTCTGCAGCCGTCTTCCAAATGACTCCATGACCACCAGGTTTGAGAAATGGACGGAGAGGCTCTTTCATAGCCCAATTGCCTTCAATGGTCAACATAGGGACAAGGGGCTGGATAAAGAAAGTGAAGCTCGCTTTCGGTCTTCCAAACCACTGGTTGGAAGCACAATTTTCTATGATGAGTTGATGATTGTTCTTCTCATGCGAGGTCATGGCGGCGATGGGCGTGGTGAGTTGCTCATTGAAGAGTTTGTAGTATAAATATTCGCGCCCTTGCACATCGCGGATCAATCCTTCGAGCAGGGTGCGTCCACAAAATTTCAGTTGCGCCGCCGGGAGTAGTTGGCCGGTGGTTTCATCTTTTAGGCTAAGACGGTCTCCTGCCCCACCGATAGGGTATATTTCAGCCAGCAGGGGCATCTGTTCGATGCCCCAGCGAATCGCTTGTCTGACGGCTGGAGTATCTTGGGAGCAATCGATGCCGGGTGGTTTTTGATAAGAGGGGGGGAGCGTTTCACTAAAAAGTTGTAGCTGAAAAAAAACACAGAATAACACAACGCGCGATAAGCTAGCCATGAGGGGATGTCCGCATCAAAGTTGATAGGAAATAAGCATAAATGAGGTGCTGAAAAAATTTCCACCACCGAATTGATTGATGCAGCAATTCCCGCTAAAAAACGAGCCCGAGCCAGCGTGCGAGCCCGAGGCCGATGTTTACCATGAAAATATTGGATGATTTTTAAGCATAAGCTATCTTTAGTCACCAAAGGTGTAGATGCCGGGTTCTAGAATACCCGATGGTTTACCATCGGCGGTTTTTTTCGTGGTCAATTTTTCTGCTTTGACCTCATCAGAGTTGGCAAATCCTGGACAATGGGTAATGAAAATAGCGGTGAAGTTAGGACATGCTGCATGTTGCTCTTGCAGAAATTGTTCAAGTTTAATTAGTCTAGCAGCCCCTTTATTTTGATCCGTATCTCGATAGAGCTCATCAAAGAGGAGGAAGAAGCGTTTATCTGGATTTTTTTTAATTTCATTCATGACATCGTTGACAAAAGCATCGGTGATTTCAAAGGAGGATTGGGTGTTGCTATCTTTAAATCCTCTTGAAGAAATCACGCGGTCGTAAATAGGAAAGGTAGATGACTCCTTACAAGGGACTACGCCTAACGATTGCCTTGCAAGAATATGATTTATTAAGTTTAGACCAAAGGTAGATTTACCTGCTCCATTCTCGGCTGTAATAAGAGTGATTGGTGCTAGGTCGATAGAGGGCCATGAGGCTTGTCGGTTGTTGGGAGAATCTGCCGCGATAGGAGGAAAATGCGCCCCTTCAACATGGAATGTCTCTTGGCTATTTTCGTTGTTGTCTAGCTCAAGCACACTCCAAGGTGATGATGTATTATTAGCATTTGACACGGTGTCGGCTAGAGTTAATATCCCATCAATTTCTCCCACTGCAATCATGGCTTCCAAAATTAACCGCTTAACTTCGGGCACTCTTTCGGTAATAGTTTTCTTTTTACCTTCCGCTTTGGCTTTATCTGCTTTTGCCTTTTTGGCATCCTCGTCGGTAGTAGCATTTTTCAAGGCCTGCTTTGCCTCTTTGATTTCAGCATCGACTGCTTTTAAAGCTTCATCGGTGCGGGCTTTTTCCGTGGCTGTATCCCCTTGGATGATATCCCAACCACAAAATACAGGACCTGCGCGAAATAGACCTAGCAGTGTTTTTGAATCGAGCGTGCTCGAACTGACAATGCTAAGCATGCGTTGCACTTCAGGCTCTTCGTTTTCCATGAGAGCTGCTAATTTATCAAAATGTTCGAGCTGATTGATATAGTCAGTGTCTTTAAGTATGTCATAGATCTTTTTCATCGATCTGATGGGAGCCACCACGTCGACCATCACATGTTGCATCGTTCTTTTCACTGCGGCGTCGGCCCAATTATAGCCAGCCGACGTCAATCCTTCGCTGATGGTATCTACACCTAATACAGGGCCCGCAAATGTGACGACTGCTCTACTATGCACGGATTGGGCTAAAGCTTGCACGCCTCCAGCCGTGCCGGCGGCTAAATTTTCGTACGAAGCTAAATGATCGTTATACTTACCTTCTATGAAATTTTTCGAAAGCCAAATGGTAAAAGCGCCAGCGGCTATTTTCGAAGCAGTAGTAAATAAATCTTTTCCCGTTTTGAAAGCATCGTTAACAGTGATTAACCACGGTGTTTTGCGGAATTTTTCGGACCATGTTTCAGGGATCAGTGTTTTAAAGATCGGGGGTTGTAAAATAGGTTCAAGACGGCCTGGTTTCTTGGTCCCGGGACCTTTGGGATCATATTGATTCAATAATCGTGTTTCACTTGTGGCATAGGTGTGAATTTCTTGTTGTAATTGACCTCTTAATTCTGGATTCTGGGCTAGTTGGGCGATTAGCTCTCCTCTTCTTTCTAATACCTCACCATTTGAAGTCGGATTTGCGGCTTTTAGCAATAGAGATAGTTTTCCACAATATGTCGCTGTGTTTTCGATGAAGGCACCAGCCACAGAATCTTTCCATGTAATATCCACAAGGGTGTTAGCATTGCGTGCTGTTTCCATCTGAAGATCGGAAGGCTTAACTTCTTCCGGCAAAAAGCGGGAAGAAATGATAGTTCTTTCGTTAGAGCATAATTTGGGATCTTGCGTTTCTTTGCCTAAGGTTCTCGTAAAGGCACTTCCTAATACGCCTAATACTTCACCTAAGCTCCATGATGTCATGAATTCAACTTGATTCCGCTTAAAGGAAGCCCAGTCATAGCTTTGTGGTGAAGCCTTTGGATCTGCGACACTTCTTGAGGTCAGGATTTTGACCGATTGGTTGATGGGATAGAAATCAGGGGTGGCGGTGTTTTTTGTGCTTTCACTCGTGGGTGTTTGTTTTGCATTTTCAGGAACTTTGGGGAGCGTTTTGGATGTTTTTTTAGCTTCTTGAGGGGTGTTAGATATATCCACTATGACGTCATCGTTGAGAGTTTGAGCTTCGTGCTGTGGGGTGACGGCTTGAGTGATTTCGTTGATACGATGCATTTTGATGTCTGGTGACCGTGGGTGCGGGGAACTCATGCTGATAGATTGGTAGCCAACTTTATTAACATCTTTTAAGAGTGGATCATT
>JABDFJ010000020.1 GCA_013286645.1 Chlamydiota bacterium
CATGACAAAGTACGCCGATATCCAAGAAAAAATCTGTCTCCAAAATGCTCATCCTTACAAAACAAACAATCCATTCCCATGGAATGAGAGTCCCTTCAGCATTCACTCCTTTTTAGCTGCAACAAAGAACATTGGCTTATTGATGTTAGTCAGTAAATTACTGCCACATCATGATAAACCCACTAGCGTACCCATCAAAAAGACAAATCGCTATCGCATGGCATTACAGTTACTTTCTAACTCGCAACGCAACATCATCGCCATCCACCCAGCATTGAACGACGATCCCCTCACTTTCGTTTCGCATCTACTAGACAAAGCCAAACAACTGTCCACGCACGCCAACGAAAATCATAAGGTATACCCCCACGCTCGCCACCTTGTCGATACGATTGAAGCACTTCCTAAGACAGACTCAGACAATACC
Organism: Chlamydiota bacterium; assembly: GCA_013286645.1. GTDB lineage: Bacteria > Chlamydiota > Chlamydiia > Chlamydiales > Parachlamydiaceae > JABDFJ01. The sequence continues at coordinate 428 of JABDFJ010000020.1, forward strand.
CTGCCCCTTCTTGAAAAAGACTGGACAGACTTCACTTTCCATTATTTTCACGAAGAGCTTAATCAATTACTTAAAACTTAATGTGCACGCATGACAGACTTCACCCTCTCTGGAAATATTGTCGACATTATCAACAAAAAAATATTTCCCGGTCACCTCAGTATCAACAACGGAAAAATTGCATCAATACAACACGATGAAAAAGCCCCTAAAGATCGTTATTTGATGCCTGGCTTCATCGATGCTCACGTGCATGTAGAAAGCTCCATGTTGATCCCCTCAGAATTTGCCCGCTTAGCTGTCGTCCACGGCACCGTTGCCACTATTTCTGATCCACATGAAATTGGCAATGTACTGGGGATCGATGGCGTGCGGTATATGCTCAAGAATGGACAAAAAGTGCCCTTTCATTTTTACTTCGGAGCACCTTCATGCGTGCCTGCAACAACATTCGAAACAGCAGGTGCTACAATTACAGCGGCAGATATCCACACCCTTTTTGCCCAAGATGGATTGCACTATCTAAGCGAAATGATGAATTACCCAGGCGTGCTGTCGCACGATCCGCTAGTAATGGAAAAAATTCGCATAGCAAAAGATCTGAATAAACCTATCGATGGGCATGCTCCAGGCTTAAAAGGGGAAGATGCCAAACACTATATTGCCGCCGGCATATCCACCGACCATGAGTGTTTTACCCTAGAAGAAGCACTAGATAAAGTGCGCTATGGCATGCACATCCTCATTAGAGAGGGTTCGGCTGCTAAAAATTATGAAGCACTGCACTCCTTGCTACATTCTCATCCAGATCGCGTCATGTTTTGCAGCGATGATAAACACCCTCATGAACTTGTAGATGGACATATCAATCTCTTAGTCCGTCGATCCATAGTTGAAAAAGAGTACGATCCACTAGATGTCTTGCGATGTGCATCCTTGCACCCCATCCTCCACTATAAACTTGATGTGGGCTTAATGCGTCCAGGAGATCATGCAGACTTCATTGTCGTCGATAACTTGCGCGATTTAAATATCCAACAAACCTACATCAAAGGAATGCTTGTGGCAGAACGAGGGAAATCCCTCATCAAATCTGTCAAGGCCGATGTGGTGAACAATTTTCACGCGACAATCACTACACCTTCAGACTTTGCTTTGCAGGCCAAAGGATCGCATTGCCGCGTGATCGAAGTGCTGGATGGAGAGCTGATCACGCGCAGCCTTGTAACACCCCTTAAAGTCGTCGATGGCTTGGCCGTTTCAGATGTAGACCGCGACATCCTCAAATTAGTCGTCATCAACCGCTACCAAAAGGCCCCCCCTGCCATAGGTTTTATCCGAAATTTCGGCCTGAAACATGGCGCGATAGCCTCATGTATTGCCCACGATTCACATAATATCATTGCGGTGGGCGTCGATGATAGCGACATTTGTCGGGCTGTCAATGCTTTAATGGAAAGCAAAGGAGGCATCAGCGTCGTCTCTGGAAAACAGTGTGATGTTTTGCCTTTGCCTGTGGCCGGCCTGATGAGCAATGGCGATGGATATGAAGTAGCAAAGCAGTATGCAGCTATCGATAAACAAGCCAAGCAGCTTGGCACGGCACTTCAAGCGCCATTTATGTCGCTATCCTTTATGGCTCTCTTAGTGATTCCCGCTTTAAAGTTAAGCGACAAAGGGCTCTTCGATGCGCAGAAGTTCCAGTTCACCCCTGTGACCTATTAAACCTACATCATCTAAATTTCGTGCCCGTGCCCGTGCCCGAACTTACCTACGGCTCCTCTTGATTAACATTGTACATTACGTATAAACAAAATTTTTCGGGCACGGGCACGGGCACGAAGTTTAGATTATGCAAGATGTCTATTAACTTATCACTTTGATAGCCAATCTCGCATCAATTTCTTAATTAATGTTTGATAAGGAATGCCTTTAAGGGCAGCTTTGCGCTTAAAGGCATTGAGTAGCGAAGGTTCAATCTTTAAACTAATCAAGTGACATTTTTCAGGGACTTCAGAAACCAGTATGCGGTAATTTTCAAGAAATTCGACAATTTCGTCAGGAGTTGTAGCTGCACAGCGTTCCAAATATTCTTTTGTAAAGTATTGCAGAGGTTTTTCCTTGGGGTTTTTCATAAACTCTCCAATGCTTTCACGTCTTCCAAATCTTGCGGACGCCCAGATGCCCGCTTCATGGCGATTAAGTCCCGCAATGACAAAATCCTAATAGGTCCTGTGGACGTCTTGACAAGCTTTGTGTGCGCCCCTTTTAGATCGTAATTGATGATAATATCCACTTGATTAAATGGTTTGTCAGGATCATAAAAATTCCAGGCGATCATATTGCGATTTTGAATATACTCATCTCTAAAATAAAACACGCTGTCGGAATCAATGGGGTGCAATGAAACCAGTCCTATTTGCTTCAATGCTTTTTCGGTGTTTTTTAAATCTTTCAGCGACCATTTGATTGCAATGTCGACATCGACTGTGCCTCTAATAGCTCCGTGTAAAGCCACAGCAAACCCACCAACTACCGCATACGGAATCGAAGCTTTTTCCAACGCCACACAAACTTCATGAATAAACATACAAAACTCTTACTATGGTATATACCAGTATATACCATAGGGATATTTTAGTCCAGCTACCTAACTTCAGCAGTTCGCGCTAAAAAAATCGGGCTCGGGCTCGCACGCGCATCCTATTACCCACAAGTCATGTAAACATCTTATTTATAAATGTTTGCGCTAAGTCCAGAGCGATAGCGAAGGACGCTCGAACCGAACATAACCCATAAAGAACTTAGAGAGGGCATTATTATCCGATTTTTCTTTAACGCAAAGAAAAGGCAAAAGAACGCAAAGACGCCAAGAACAACAAGATACGTAACCAATATTGTCTTGTAGCTACCTCACAATCTCTTGAATTGCTGAGGCAATTCAAGAGAGGGTATCGTTAGCAGCGCTTAGGGCGCTGCTAACATAATTTTTGTCTGCGACGCAGTGATCTTTAGAAATCAGCGTCGCAGACAAAAAACATGCAAATATCGCCTTAAGCGATGTTTGCGAGAACTCCTTTTTGATTGCCTCAGCAAGCAAAAAAGCTAGGGCTTTCCCTCAATGCAGTCTTGGTTACGTATCTTGTTGTTCTTTGCGCCTTTGCGTTCTTTTGCCTTTTCTTTGCGTTAAAGAAAAATCGGACAATAATGCACTTATTAATACTACTAGAGATGGTTGTTGATACTTATGGGTAATAGGATGCGCACGCGGACTCGGGCTCGATTTTTTTTAGAGGGAACCGCTAACTTCTTCTTCGAAGCTCATACAACGGATTCCTGCATGCGCATATGCCCATGCCATCGCTATCGAAAAGTCTTGGGAATTCTCAGGGTTATAGCCAACGAAGTGCACCACAAGATCTGACTGATAGCCTTTTAAGAATTTTTCAAATGCTTGCATTAGATAGGTGCCTAGATGATCGCCCACTTTAGCTCCCAACGTAATCAGATAAGGGTGCCGTTCATTTCTGCCTGAAATAGCATTGAGGAAGCGGATATGAGGAACTGGCGTATCCCGCATAGCATAGGTTTGAAAGTCTAGAAAATTACCTGGTGTGGGAATGACAGTAAAACCAGCTTGTTCCAATTCAGTTCTAGCAGCAGCTAGCAACCCGCCCAAATCATTTTCCAACACCTTAGCCGCTGTCAGATAATTATCAATCCTACATCGGTCTTCGAAAGTTAATTCGCGCTCTTGTCTTATAGCCATTAACATCTGTTTGCAGGCTTCAAAATCTTGCAGAAAAATCGAGCCCGCAGGCCCCGGCATCATAAAGGTGTCAAGATGGTAGTCGACAGAAGGGATAAAATGAACCTCACCTTGGAAGTGCTTTTTCAGCAGCTCGGGGATGGCGGCTTTTTGGGCCAAAAACTTTGCCACAAGCGGTTTGACTTTGGCAATGTCAACTGCTTTGCTCATTTCAAACTTATGGCAATGCCCTTTTAAAATCGCTTCCTCGCGATATGAGGAGACATCCATCCGAGCTTTATAGACCTCCCCCATGTTATCTAGAGGAATAAACCCCGTGCGCTTTTCTGGACCTAAACTGAGCAGTTTCATGGCATACATTTCTTCCGCTCCAGCTATGACCTGTTCATCGGTCAAATCCTCCTGCTCAGGAAGATCCTTAAACGCCCCATCGAGTCTCAATTGAGCGTGGATGTGAGCAAGACTATTTTTACCAATTAGTATCTTTCTTACTCCTTGATTATTTGTAAGAATATAGACGTTTCCCCCTTCTAGAAAAAAAGGGAATTCACCGGGAGTTATACCACAACACTCGATATAATCTTTTTTAATCTCGGATTGACGATTTAGGCTCTTGCCGCAATCTCCCATAAAGGACAGCTGTCTCGTACGTGTACTTCCAACTTCTGAGAAATAAAAATTTTTCGAGCTTCCACGCTCGAGCGCCTCCTTAACATTTACTGAAGAGGAGGACATCTTAATTTTTCCATCAGGAAGATGAAATAAATAATCTCGAATGTAACAGGGAAGATTGGTGAGATTTAATTTAAACCCTTCATTTAGAGCTACTTCTATTACATTTTTAATCAAAGTACCAAGATATTTTTTATCTCTCGCATAGCCAGTAAATCGCAGTTTGCGTAACGGTTGGCCAAAATCATTTGTTGTTGGTGGCATCCCTCTATCAAGAGAACTAGATAGTCCTGTTGCAGGACTAAATGAATGAAGTGCCATTGTTCCTTGATGATCTGTCAAAGCTAACATATAAAACCTATAATTAACATTTCTAATAGCGTGCGGTAAGCTTCAAAAGGGACCTAAATGACTAAAGGACTAAAGGCTGTGTCGTTTAGTCCTTTAGGTCGTTTTGGTCCTTTAGAGGTAATTGCATAAGTTCCGTTTAATCGATTTTTGGATGATTTTGGCAAGATTCGCCATTTTGCGCAAATCCACATACTCTTAAGAGTAGGGGATTTGCGCAAAATGGCGAAGATTGGCAAAAGCGCCAAAAAGCGATAAACGGGAATTATGCAATTACCTCTTTAGGTCCCTTTTTCTATAGTGGGAACCGCTAACTTCTTCTTCGAAGCTCATGCAATGGATCCCCCCCGCAAATGCAGCCGCCCCTACCATCGCTAGCGAAAAGTCAGTTGGGTTTTCGGGATTGTAGCCGACGAAGTGCACCACTAAATCTGGCTGGTAACATTTTAAGAATTTTTCAAATGCTTGCATTAGGTAGATACCCAGATGGTCGCCCACTTTAGCGCCCATAGTAATCAGATAAGGGTGTCGTTCATTCCTACCTGAAATGGCATTAAGGAAGTGAATATGACGACCAGGTGTACTACGCGTATCATAAGTGCGATAGTCTAAGAAATTGCCTGGTGTACCAATAACAGTAAAACCGGCTTTTTCCAATTCAGCTCTCGCAGCAGCTAGCAACCCGCCCAAATCTTTTTCCAATATCTCTGCAGCCTTGAGATAATTTTCAAGCATATATTGGTCGTGGTAGGTCAGTTTAGACTCTTGTTTTATGGAGTTTAGCACCTTTTTGCATGCTTCAAAATCTTGCAGAAAAATCGAGCCAGCAGGTCCTGGCATCATGAAAGTATCAAGATGGTAGCCGACGGATGGAATAAAATGGACCTCGCCTTGGAAATGCTTTTCCAGCAGCTTGGGGATGGCTGCTTTTTGGGCCAGAAACTTTGCCACAAATGGTTTGGCTTTGGCAATATCAACATTTTTGCTTTCAAACGGCTGGCAAAGCCCTGTTAAAATCGATTCTTTACGATAGGAGGGCACATCCCTCCTAGCTTTATAGATGCCCGTCTCTTTTATGGGGATAAAACCCGTGCGCTTACCGAAACAAAGAAATTTCATGGCATACATCTCTTCCGCACCAGCGATGACCTGTTCATCGGTCAAATCTTCCTGCACAGCGAGATCCTTAAATGCTCCATCTAGCCTTAATTGAGCGTGGATTTGGGCAAGACTGTTTTTGCCAACGAGTATTTTTCTTACGCCTTGACTGTTTGTGAGAATAAAGACATTTCCTCCTTCCAAGAAAAAAGGAAGTTCCTCAGGAGTTGTGCCATAACACTCAATATAATCTTTTTTAGCCCCAGAGTGATACTTTAGGCTCTCGCCACAATCTCCAGAAATGGAGAGCTGCTTTGTGCGCGCTGTGCCGATTTCGGAGAAATAAAGGTTTTTTGAACTTCCTCGATCAAGTGCCTCGCTCACATTTACTGAAGAGGAAGACATCTTAATTTTCCCATTAAGATGAAAAAAATAGTCTCTAACATAACTGGGGTGTGGGGAGAGGTTCAATTTGAAACCTTCCTTTAAAGCCACCGCGGCCACATTCTTAATCAAAGCATCTTGATATTTGTAACCATACGCACAGCCAGCAAAACGCAGCTTGCATAGCGGCTGCGCAAAATCGTTTGTCGTTGGCGACACCCCACTGTCAAGAGAATTAAGTAGTCCCGGAACAGGACTAACTGAACTCATCGCCTGGGAATTTGGTTGATGCGCTGAAACTAACATGCTAAAACTTAATTAATATTTTCGTTAAATATTAACTAAAACAAACAATAATTTCAATATTTTTACATAACAATTAACTATTCTAGAAAATAGGTACATGTTCACGGGTAGTGAAGCAAAGCGTAAGACATTGTAGCTTAGGCTTCAGCCTGAGCTCGTTTTGGCAGTGCTTTAGCCTGCCACGCGCAGCGAGCGGGAGCGATGCCTGACGCGCTCGGTGTCGTGGCCTCACGAATGTAGCATAAAAGTATCCACCGCTTCAGCCTCGGGCGATTGGGAAAACGTTCGTGAGATCGCGAATCCAAGCGCGCCTCGCCTCGCTATCGCGGGCGGCGCGTGGCAGGCTAAAGCACTGCCAAAACGAACTCAGGCTGAAGCCTGAGCTACAATGCTTTGCATTTCGCTTCGCTCTTTAAATTCTCTTAAATCCCTACATCTAATGGGAATCAGGCGCTATTAACAATGCTGCTTGTTGACGATAGACTTTTGCTTCTTCGAGCTGACCTAACATTTGATGACAAGCAGCCACGTTTTTTAGGGCTGCAGCATTCACTCCCGCAATGAGCATTGAACGCTCAAAATAGGTTTTGGCTTCTATGAAGCACTGCATTTCAAATAATAAGACACCAAGATTGAGCACAAAGTCGCCGGCTATTGGTCCGATCGGATAAAAATGTTCCCACACCCGCTCAATCGTGGCGCATAACATTTTTTTCTGTTCTTCACTAGCCGAAGGAAGGGCTTGTCTAATCGCAGCAAAGAAAGTCAGCAACACGCTAGCATCCCAATTGCCCAGTTTGATCAGCAGCAAGATATGGTCGAGCGGAGGATTTTTCCATTCATTTTCTGTTAATGACACAAATCTGAAATAATCGGTCGGTTCAAAGCTATCTATATGTTCTTCAAAAGCCAAGAGGGTTTCAGGGGCATTGGTGAGGCCTAAGACACCAGCCATGACTACAAATGTCGAATCTGGAAAAGAAGTAAGACATGTTAGCCCATCATGTTGGCCAAAAAAATCAACTATAAGTTGATAACTCACTGGGAAGGAAAAACTGCCATGCAGCGATAGTTTTGGCTCTCCTAATTGACATATTTGAGCTGCGGTACATACTCCTTGGTCACCCGCTAAAAGAAGCAGACGTGCTTGTGACCACTGCATCCACATACTTAACGCTTGCAACGCTCCGACAGGAAAAAGAAATGAACACCCTTCAGCCATGTGAGCATAGGATTCTAACAGAACATTTAATGCGTTGTTCTCGTAGTAAGGTTGTGAACTAGAGATGGGTTGATACGAGTAGCGATAGCGCAATCGATTGATCACCGTAGGATCTAAAGTAACTGGTTCCTCGTCTTCAACGAACAGAGTGATGCGTCCTTCTTCTAGATGTCCATCTTTATAACGAAAAAGATCTTGAGGTATTGTGTCGAAGAAGTAATTGCAGACGAGAATTAACGGGTTGATTAGACTTTCTTTGGATAGTGTTTGATTGCGATTCAATAAGTGAATTGGGTCGTGCTGTGCGTGATGATAATAGGCACAGTCGAGAATCCCTTGTTCAAAATAAGGCTTCAGATAGGGATGCTCCTGCCAAAAGTCTATATTGCTGGAAACAATGTCTGTCATGACATAGCAGAGCTTTATTTTTGGTAATGAACTTGCAGCCAGCAGTTGCGTCAATTCCTGGAGAAAAAAATAAGCAAAACGCCCCGTACCAGCTCCTAAATCCAGAAGATAGATGGGATGGGCAAGCTCGATGGCAGATCGCGCCACACAATCGCGCACATACCCCAAAACAACTTGTGCATATTTTTTGGCCGTATATGAATTGCTTGTGATATAAGCAGGAACGCCATGCTTTCTCCATGCATCAATCCCAAACTGACTATAGGCATCATGCTGGAGCTTCCACAAGATCGACTGCGATAAACGTGTGTTGCTCTCTAAGATATTTTCAGGCAGATTCATAGCTTACCAATCAAGGTTGCTTATTCACACATTTGAAATACCAGGTTGGTCAACATTCCAATGGACATGGACGAACTGGACGACTTGGACTACCTGGACGAACTGGACAACGCACTCCAATATCGTCTAGTTCGTCCAGGTAGTCCAATTCGTCCAGTTCGTCCATGTCCAATCGTGACTAGCAACTCGCATTCTTAGCGATAAGTGTAATGGCTTGGCGGCAGATCGATCTATCTGTGTCGTAAGTGAGGTGTTCACAAGCACTATCCAAAGGCACCCAACGACTCGCTTGAATTTCTTCTGTCTGTAGAATTACTGTACCCTTAACCTCAGCCACAAAAAAAGTCACCGTTTTGGAAACCGGCTTGCCGCTTTTCTTAAAATGATACTGCTCTTCGATAGCAACGTCAGAAAGATATTGCGCGATCTCGAGGTTTGTCTCTTCAAATAGCTCACGCTGCGCTGACTCACGCGGCGTCTCTTGATTTTCAGCATGCCCTTTAGGAAATCCCCAATACCCTGCTGCGCCATGTTGAATAAGCAACACTTCCCATGCAGAACCGTTCTTACGTAGTGCAATCACACCATACGAATGTTCTATCAACATGGGAAACGTGCCTGCTCTTATTAAGATTTATAGGGCGCTAAAACAATCGTTGCATTGTGTCCACCAAAGCCAAACGAATTGGAGATAGCTACTTTAATGTCCGCTTTCACAGCTTTTGTCGGTACATTGAAAGTTAATTCAGACTCAGGATCATCAAGATTGATCGTGGGATGAATCATCCCATCCGTGATAGCCTTTATTGTTGCCACCGCTTCCAAGCCGCCAGCAGCACCAAGGCCATGACCGATCATCGATTTGGTGGAATTCATAAAAACTTTTTCTGGCTGCTTAAAAACTTTTTTAAGAGCATTAACTTCAGCCATATCACCTGCTGGTGTCGAGGTAGCATGCGCGTTGATATAGTTGACATCCTCAGCGCTGACGCCTGCTTGCCTTAAGGCATTGCGGATGCATAACGCCACCCCTTCCCCATCACTTCTGGGTTCCGTCATATGGTACGCATCACACGACACTCCCCCACCCAGATATTCAGCCAGAATTGGAGCACCACGCGCTAGAGCGTGTTCCAGACTTTCTAACACCAACACTCCAGCCCCTTCGCCCAAAACAAAACCATCACGTCCGCGGTCCCAAGGACGCGAAGCCTTTTCAGGGGCATCGTTGCGCTGAGAAAGAGCTTTGCAAGCAATAAAACCTGCTAACCCCAATGGGAGCACAGCAGCTTCAGTCCCGCCACACACCATCATATCAGCTTCACCTGTTAAGATATGGTTGGCTGCGGCGATGATAGAATTATTAGCCGTAGCACAGGCAGTCGATATCGAGTAATTAGGACCCATGAAACCAAGGTCCATGGCAAGCAATCCACCTGCCATATTGGTAATGATAAAGGGAATAAAGAAAGGATTGACGCGGCGATACCCTTTGTCATACAACGCGCGTGTGTTTTCGACGAAAACACTCATGCCGCCCATACCAGAGCCTACGATGACGCCACATCTTTCTTTTTGTAGAGCATCTAGAGCGGCCCCCGTTAATTTGGCTTGCTCTAAGGCTTTCTTACCGGCTACCATGGCAAATGCAATGTAACGATCAACGCGGCGCGCTTGCTTTTTATCGAGATATTCCCCTGGATCGAAATCCTTAACACCTGCTGCAATTTGAGTAGGGAAATCTTCGGATAGGAGATCTGTAACCTTGGTGACTCCACTTTTTCCTGCTAACAACTGGGCATAGAAGCTATCGACATCGCTGCCGAAACATGAAACCAGACCCATTCCTGTAACTACAATTCTTTTTTTACTCATTAGACTCTCATCTTTAATTATTCACAAACAAGCTCAAAAATTAGATTTTTGAACTTGTTTGTGTATACTTCTAACACGTCCTACGTAACTCATCCATGCTCTTCTGACTTACATCGGGTACGATAATTTCAACATCGACAATACTAGCATTTTTCCAGACCTCTTCAAATGCATATTTTTCACGCATCTCTGGGGTAAACAAATGGATGACAATATCGCCACAATCGATCACAATCCAATCACCTTCATTGTCGCCTTCAATATGGAAAAGTGACAGTCCTGCCTCTTGTGCTTTGCTTTTAATTTCACGGCACAAAGCTTTGACATGTCTGTTTACAGATCCTTCAGCGATGATAAAATAATCAGTCATGGATGAAAGACCGCGCACATCCAAGGCTAAAATATTAACCCCTTTTTTATCAAAGATCGCCTGTGAAATGGCATTAAGATTTGCTCTATCTTGTTTGTTCACAAAACCACATGCTGTTTATTATTTTGTTACTAAGTATAGATCATGAGCTTGTATGTAGTCCAATACTTTTCTAGGTAATAAATGCACACAACACAACCCTTTAGAGAGGCGTAAACGCACTTCAGTACTCGATATTTCCATAATACGTGTCGGTGTCAATCCTTTGTTGAGCGCCTCAACCACTACAGAAGAGCCTTCAAAACCCTTGTCATTATCGTCAATAATGCGCCTACCCACTAACATGCGAGCATACTTTAAAATTTCTTCGGGTTGATGCCATTTGGCAAAGGAGTGGGCAGCATCATCACCAAGAATTAAAGAAAACATTGCAGGCACCTCTTTTGCGGTTTCTTCTGCCGCCAGCTGCCGCAATGTATCGAGGGTATAGATCGGCGGAGAGCGTCCAATTTCTGCCTCACAAATATGAAACCCCCGCATCCCCTCAAGCGCACACTGCAACATATCGATTCTATGCTGTGTGTGTGCAAGTGTGCCATGTGTTTTATGGGGATTATGCGGCGTTGGACAAAACCATACCTCATCGAGGGCATGTGCTTCCTTGATCTCGATAGCTAGGCTAAGATGCCCAAGATGAATCGGATCAAACGATCCCCCATAAAGACCAATCTGTTTTGTCATCACACCTTAAAACGTTTTTTAGATAATTTGCCATCGCCTCTGTTTGCTTATTTCTCGCAGCTTCCTGTCGGGATTAACACCTACGGCTGTGCCTGCGGTCAACAAAAAAGGCAAATCCAACACACTATCGGAATAGGCAGTGATGTCACTCCTGGTGAGCGCACACCTTTGACTCAGCTGTTCTAAAATCACAGCTTTACCTGCTCCATCCAAAACATACTGAATGTGACAAAAACATGCTTCCCTGTCAAGGGCATATTTAGTGGCTTGCCATAGTGAAACTCCAAGCCTTTTAGCAATCGCTGCCACAATAAAATCGGGGGAACTAGACAAAATAATGGTCAGATGCCCTGCCGCTTGTGCCTCACGTAATTTCTGGATAGCCGGCGCGTAGAGCTTGGCTGCAAAATCACCTGCTAGAAATTCCTCGACCAATTGCTTGACCTGAGACTCATTCTTCCTTGAAAAAAGCAGCCAAAATGCTATCTCATGAATTTTATGAATAGAAATAAAACCCATAGCATGCAAAACATAGGCTAAAAGCATGCCAACAAAGCGAGGTGTTGAAAAGTGCTTTTGACGATAAAGATACTGACCAAAGCTGAAAGCACTGTTTTGAATAAAGAGTGTGCGATCCAGATCGAAGGCACTGATATGCTGAAAAGTTTGGGATCGAGTCATGCCCACCAGCTTAGGGATCGTATAGAATTAACTTTGACAGTTCTCGAGAGGAAATGCGGTTCAGATTGTCTTGTTGCATAAATGGAGCCCACCGTAATTCATCTATCATAAACAGTTTGAAACACAGAGGCACAGAGAACACAGAGAAAGAAAAAAATTGGAGGTTGATTGTGGTATATACCTAAGGATATTTTGTTTTTTTCCATTCCTCTCTGTGTTCTCTGTGCCTTTGTGTTTTAAATTTTTTATCCTCAATGGTTTATTACTATATTGGATTTATGCAACAAGGTCGTTCAGATCGAGAAGATTTTTCCGAGGGGAGTATCAAAGTTATTTCTATACAATCCCTTAGGCGGTGAGCTCTCTGATTTTCAGCTCTAACTCTTTGATCCCTTGGTTAATCTTCTCCAAGCGCTCTTTCTCACTTTCAAGCTGAGCATTTTGATTCATCGCTTGTTCGAAGTCGAAACCTGAGAAACCACTCGATTTTCGCAGCTGATCGATTTGATCCTTAATTTCCTGACGTCGCTCTTTCCTTTGTCGTAACACCTCTCGCAATTGCTGCAGAGATTGTCTGTCATCATCAGAAAGGGTAAGCAAAGAGCTCTCACGCTTTTCAGAGATCACATCGCGTAAAGGCTTAAGTTGACGTTCGATCTCTTGCTTTTCAGCTTTACTCATATTAGCTTTACTTGCTTGCTCAAGCAATTCATCACGCTGCTGAGACAACGCTTCTAAATCTAGGCTTTCAGCTGTTTTGATGAGGGCTGCCACAGCATTACGGATGTCTGTGATTTTCTGACGCCGTTGGTTCTCGCGCTCTTGGTCTTGCTGTTGACGTGATTGTTCTTCCAATTGCAGCTTATCCAACAGCGGCTTACGCGCTGTATTCCATGCTTCACGCAATACCTGACGATCATCTCGTCCCATCTCTAATCCACGAATGAAGGCGCTAATTTCATCGAGCTGCTTCATCCCTTCCGCCGTTGATGGTGGCGTTGCACTATAAGCCTCATTAAAAGCTTGGATCTTTTGCATGGATTCATCAAAATTTTGCTTGGAAACTACTTTTAGTTGCGCACGCTCTTTTTTGCGTTCTTTCTCTTCACTTTTGATTTTATCCCAGCATTCGCTTAAACGCATTCTAGTATGTGTAAATGAATGCGTATTTAACGTAAGAACCTTGGCCATATTTTGTAAGGCTTTGATTTCCTCACGCAAGGAAAACAGAGAATTTTGGTAATCGCTATCGACAAAATATCTTTTAATAAAGGCATCTACATCGGCAATAAAGCTATCACTAACGTCTTTAATGAGCTCTTTGCGTTGAGGAAATACCTTGTCACCTGCGGCCGAAAGGCGTTGGAAGAATTTATTTTTTTGTCGCACACGCATTTCAGTGCGAATAAGTTCTTTGCGCAAAGCATTGATCCGCGAGGCGTGTGTGTTAAGTAGATTTAACTGACGCTGCAAACCTTGATAATGGGGTAAACGACTCGCCAAAGCCTGGCTAGGCAATTCAAAATCATGTAAAGAGATTCTTTCGAGTTGCGCTTCAAAGGCAGCAATGTCATCTTCCAAGGCCTTAACAGCAATCTCAATTTGTTCGACAGCAAACGCACTCTGCTCATCCAAAATTTCTTTCAAACGGCGGGCTTCTTTTGACAGCTCGTTGTATTTAGTCCATAAGTTAGCTCGTACGGCCGGAGCAATATTTTCTTTAAAGAGTTGTAAACAAATGGTGCGTGTTTCCCAAAAGCTTTTAAAATGAGGCGTGCCACTTTGCGCTAAAGAACCTTCCATAAAATCAATGGCAAATTGCAACTTAGACTCATTATCCGGCTGCTTCTCCAACTTTTGCAAAAACTCTTGAAAATGCTGATTATGAGGCTGATGTTTAACCGCTTCCACTTCACTTTCATGTGTGGCAGATTCATCAGCTAGATGTTCAGATGCCGTCTCTACAACAAGTTCTTCATCTAAAACATTTTCTTCTTCTGAAGAGAGGCTTTGAGACATATCTTCATGTGAAGCTGGCAAAGCGCTGTCAGCTAATGAATCGTGAAATGGTGTTTCAGGGGAATTTTCAGAAGACTTTTGTTCGATTGTACTCATAGATTCTAGCTGGCTCATCTTAGGTGCTTTGTTTTGGATATTCTTCCGGCTTATTTTATACAGAAATATAATAAACGATCCTCGTTTTTAGGTAAAGGATGAAAGGCGCACTGCAGCAGTTCCCACTAAAAAATCGTACCCGTGCCCGTGTGCGTGCCCGTGCCCGTGCCCTAAAATCCGGAAACTTCACGAAAGAATTGTTGAGAATTTCTTGCCTTTCTTCGAAGAATTTTTTTTTCGGGAATTGCTGGGCGCAATGCAACAGTTCTCGCTAAAAAATTTTCTCTAGGAAAAGCGATCACTTTATCAGCAGTTCTTTCGTGAAGTTTCCGGATTTTCGGGCACGGGCACGCACACGGGCACGGGCACGATTTTTTTAACGGAAATCACTAGACGCAAACACTAAAGCTTAAAGGGATTCATAATCTTGACGGATCATATCGATGGCAATCTCCTGATCATGCAAATCCAGGTCAAGCCAACGGAATAACGGCTCACGCTTGAACCAGGTAAACTGCCTCTTTGCATAATTACGGGAAGCTTGCTTAAATAATTCCACAAAGCGCCGATAATCCTCCTTAGTGCGAGGAGAATCAAGGAAATCTAGAGCTTGACGATACCCTATAGCCTGGGATGCTGAGCTATTTTCGCGCAATCCCTTTGTAGCCAACAACGCCACTTCTTCAAGAAACCCTTCTTCCAGCATTTGATCACAGCGCTTCTCAATGCGTTTGTACAAATGTTCACGCGGCCTGTGTAAAAACCAGCACCTAAAATCGTAATTTTGAGGCTTGCGTCTGCCCTTCCACGACAGCTTACTGACTTTTTTTCCTGTGAGCGTAATAATTTCAAGCGCACGCACAATTTTTTGTTTATCATGCTTTGTGATTGTACTTGCATACTGAGGATCGAACTGCTTCAGCCTTTCATAAAGAGCTTCTGAACCCAAGCGCTCAATCTCTTCCTCCAAAACCTTTCTAAGCTCTGGGACTGATGGAGGACCACAGGGAGGGCCATAGAGTAATGAATGGAGATAAAAACCAGATCCACCAACGATTAAAGGGATACGCTCATGCCCATGCACAAGCTGGCAACAATGGCGCGCTTCATAATAGAAATCAACGACGTTAAAACTCTCATTGACATCTCGGATATCAATGAGATGGTGACCGATCTTTGCACGCTCTGCTGGCGTGGCTTTAGCCGTGCCAATATCCATGCCTCGATACACTTGCATGGAATCGGCCGAAATGATTTCACCACCATACTGCTCTGCTAAGGCCATTGCCAAAGCACTTTTTCCAGTAGCTGTCGGCCCAGCAAGCACAATGACACGCTTTTTCGGTTTATGCAATTTACCCGTTAGCTGTTTTTGAGCTTCTAAAGTAAAACCTACAAAAATCCGTTCAATTTCTTTTTTTTCAACAGTAGTTTCGCAACTTGTCACGCCGCCCTCTAGAAATGTTTGAGAGCTTCCTCTTCAGTTTGAAACAGATCTAATATGTGGTCGAAACCCGACATTTTCAACACATCCATCACATTAGGAATCATCCCACAAATGCACAATTTTCCTGATAAAGTGCGCACTTTCTTCGTCGTCGAGAGCAGCATTCTCATCCCCGCGCTGCTGATATAAGAAACACCCGATATTTCGAGAATAATTTTGTGATGCCCGTTATTGATAACGTCGAACACTTTCTTTTCTGCAGTAGGTGAAGATACAGCATCTAAGCGCCCTTTAATGCGCATAATCAGCACCTCTCCTTTTTGTTCTTCTGAAATCTCAGCTACGCTTTCAGTCGTTCCCATATAAACCTCTTTGTTAAGCGGTTCCTAAAATTTAGTGTTCTATCCTGATTTTAAACTATTTTTTATTCAAACTGCAACATAATAGTTTTTTTGTTTATACCAAACGTGACTCAAAATTTGGTATTTCCAGCTGCGCGAAAATCCCCGCGGATCAAATATCGCAAGCGGCCCAATATTAAGTCAATATGGGGCCGCTTGCGATATTTGATCCGCGGGGTTTTGGCGCGCTCGAAATGCTAACTTTGGAATCACTTTCGGTATACATCTCCGAAGCTACCATTCGATTTTTCTCGTTTTCGAAAAGCCCGTCCAGTAGGTTTAAGATTTTTTGTTTAATTTCCAATAGAGAACCCCGCCACAATATCCCTGCAGCGTTGGCATGACCACCTCCACCTAGCTGATGCACCATCGAGCTCATATCGAGATTTCTTTTAGAACGGAGCGATACACGCACATGTCCCCCATCGATCTCGCGCAACAGCACAAAGCACCGAACCCCTTCGATCATATGATTGAAATCATGAATATATTCAAAATCGATATGTTCTAGATCCACTCCATTAATATTCATCTTCGCGTAATCATCACTACTGATTTGCTGGATGACCACCTGATCATCATGGTACGTTTCCATTGCAAGTAAAACATGCGCAAATAAACGCGCTTCAGCCAAAGACACATGTTGAAATAATCTAGCATACATCAAATCAGGATCCACACCTACTTTCATGCACTCTTCAGCAATATGGTGTGCTTGTAAGCTTGTCGACGAATAACAGAAACGGCCCGTATCGCAAATTACGCTGGCATAAATCCCTGTCGCAGCCTCTAGATTGAACTGAAAATCACATTCACAAAGCAAAGAATAAATCATTGCTCCCGCAGAACATGCTTTAGGATCCATCACACAATGTGTCGTACAAGGTATTTCAATCTCGTGATGATCTATGCAAAGAGAAACAACACCTGGGATATCAATGAAACGCGCAAGCGCTCCTAGACGCTCTCTTTTGTGTGCATCAAGCGCAATCAGCACTTCCATTTGGCTATAATCCCCTTTGGGATCGTAGGCTTCAAATAGACCGTGATAATCCAAGAAAGCAAATTTACGTGGGAGCGGACTATCACAAACGAAACGCACCTTTTTTCCACGCTGCAACAAGAACTCAGTTAAAGCACAGGCTGCTCCTAACCCATCACCATCAGGATTCACATGGGTAGTCAAAATGAAATTTTGATGTTCTTGAAGAATTTTTTTAGTTTCGTGCCACATAATCCACTCTGTAACAAGCTAAGATACGCTCTACTCGACTAGGCGCTTACAAACAATTGATTTACAACTACTTAGTTTAATATCCCTCGATTCAATAGGAACAAAATTCAATCTCTTAATACCCGAGGCGTATTTTTTTTACAAAATATCTTTAAACGGAGGCTGTTGCCATTTCAGGCGCTCTTTCCACATGCCCTTTTTTCTCTAAAAATTGCACGCGTTCTGCTGCCACGCGCAGCTTACAGCGCTTTTCTCCATCTTTAGCATGCCAAGTGTCTAATTGTAAACGCCCTTCTATTAACACGGCAGAGGAACAATCTAAAAGCTGCACGCAACTTTCAGCCTGTTTGCCCCACACAACAACATCTACAAAACACACTTCTTGCTGCTTATCGCCGCCTTGCGTGATAAATTCCCTATTTAGGGCCACAAGCAGATCAGTGACTGAAATCCCATTCGGAGTGCGGCGTAACTCAGGTTTTCGCGTCAACCTCCCTGCTATCAACACTTTATTTAACGCAACCATCATCTTTCCCTTTATGCTGAGAAGATCACTAAATACTCAAATTGCATTTGGTGACCACGTTGAATCAGCACACCCCTCTCCAATAAATCATAGAGCCAGTATGGTGGCCTTGAAAACCACAATATCACAAATCTTTTTTTTAACAAGCGTTGATTATTATTTTTTTGAAGTTTTTAAAAACAAGGGACAAAAAGGACGAAAAGGACCTAAAGGACGAGCTAGATGTAATGAGATGATCGCAAAGTCCTTTAGGTCCTTTAGGTCGTTTTCGTCCTTTAGGGCTCTCGAGGTAGTGTTGGATCGACTACTTCCATCTCAAGAATCTTGGTGGAGCCTATAGAATGAGTAAATATTAATTTTCTATGCGGAGAAAGTTCTATCACCGTCACAAATTTACCAGCAAAAAAAGAGGGAGGTGGTGGTGATGCAACTCGACTAGGGGGAGTATTGCACCTTGAGCTTGCCGCCCCGTCAAGCGTAAAAGGTGAAATGCTAAGACGACCAGGAATTAGGCGGGATAGTTCGCTGCCAGAGCGCGAGAAAGAAGGAGGTAAACTCCCCTCCGATCCCGTACTAATCCGCCTCGCTAATGTTGAAGGCGATGCCGTACGACTACAGGTCGTAGAGCAAATTGAAAGACTGCTTCTTCGATCTATCAAGGGGGATAATTCAACACTGCTCATCGTCTACTCCTTAAAAAATAGCGAAGAATGTCTTTGCAATTTTTTTTGATGGTACTCAAATACACATGCAAATGATGTTTTCAACGCTCTAAACTCGAATCTTCGTCCAAACCATGCATAACGTCGAGTCAAAAGAGATATTGAAAACATCATTCGATCTTTTTTAATTACTTGCGCGCAAAGCTTCCGCTTGCTGCATTTTATCCAAAGCGGCTGAAACCTGCGGACTAGCTGCTCTTGAAGAACTTCCAGAGGCTACCTGTTCGCCTAACTGGCCATTAACGAACTGGCCATAAACTGGAATCGACAGGTCTCCTCCTGCAAAAAGTCGGCGCGCAGCCATAGGCGAAAGCGCTGGAGAGCCACCAGGAGATGAACCTCTACTGTTAATGTGGAGAGACCTAGTTGTAGGATGCCTAGGCGGCGTCGCACGGCTAGAATGTATTACTTCTCTTTGAATTGTCTCACTTACGGCTCGTTGATGTCCTAAAAACGCGCCGGGTAGCTCATTGAAACTAGGTGAATTGCTCCTAGTACCCACTGGAGAATCGTGGAAAATATCATCAAGCACTACTTCTGCCCCCTTTTTAGTAAGATAGACTTGAAGTGGAATGTGTTTTGCTTGCAGAGCACTAATTATCGCAGCTAGTTGCCCTTGCGAAATTTGGCACGGCACAAAGATATTTTCGCGCTCTTTAGATTCTGCCCAACACGTATAAGCCTCATGGACAGCGGCTTCTTTATGGGCAGCGGTTTCTTTTTGATCAAGGGGCGTGCCCTTATGGACCATAAAACTTTTTGTCCCTGCGACTAATTGATTTACCTTGTCGATGGACATCGGTTGTTGAGAGACATTTGTAAAACAATTTTCAGAAGGCACAATCAATAGCTCGCAAATAAATGTGTTATGATCTTCCGTCCTAAGTTCTAGTAGTTCGATATCTTGTGGATGCCCCCTTACCTCTTTTGCCTCTCCACCCCTTTCGTGCTTACTTTTCTTAACATGCTCGATCATCTTGCCGATATCATCTTTTAAAAACGTGCACCTTTCGATCTCACCACTTTTGTATTGCACAAAACCCTGGCGTATGCAAGAACCCTTCCGGTGTTTAATTTCCTGTATTAGAATTTCCGAAATTTCAGCCCAATTGAGCTGGTCAAATGTTTTTGGGGGTTTAGATGCCCCTAAGGACCTAGGAGTCATAGGTGGTGACAGACCAAGCCCAAATGTTTTTTGGGGTCTAGATGCACCTAGGGACCTAGGAGTCACAGGTGGTGACAGACCAAGCCCAACAGCTTCTTGTAAATTACTACTACTATAGGCCCTGGATGATGCTCCGTGAAATGAAGGTGATGCGCACATAATAACCTCTCGTCAAATGTATTAAGATGCCAAAACAAACATTACCAAGATTTCTATTTCATAAGCAAGCCTTCTGTAATCATCTTGCATTTATCGACATACAAACCTAAAATAGGTGATTGATACGCAAAAAAACCACCACCTAAAAGAAAAACCAATGTCACGCAGAGCAACCTTCTCCCTGTTCCACTCCCATCTCGACCTCGCTCATGATTTGTGGAAAAAAATCATCCAAGCTGGTGACATTGTGATTGATGCCACCTGCGGCAATGGTTACGACACCCTTTTTTTAGCGCAACACGCCATACTAGAAGGCAAAATCGGCAACCTCATCGCCATCGATAAACAAGCCCAAGCCATTGAAACCACCAAACAGCGCTTAGAAGCCGCCATTCCCCAAGAACACCTTACTAGCATCCGCTTGTTAAATCAATGCCACTCTTCCTTTCCAGCTGATCTAAATCCCGCTTCTGTGACTTTGATTGTTTATAATTTAGGCTATCTCCCAGGCGGCGACAAAGCCTTGACAACTCTCCGAAATACCACCCAGCAAAGTCTAACACACGCTCTCCTCTTACTGCGTCCCGGAGGCATGCTCAGCGTCACTTGTTATCCCGGACATCCCGAAGGAAAAGAGGAAGAAGAAACAGTTTTGCGCTTTGCCTCCCAACTAGCTTCTCATGAATGGAGTTGCTGCCACCATCGCTGGCTCAACCGCCCTGCTGCCCCAAGCCTACTCATCATCCAAAAAGCGCTTACTAACTAAATCTTGCGCGGGAGGCTCTCAGATTTATATGTCGAGCTTACCTCCACAAATTCAGCCTTGCGCTGTAACTCTTTGATATTTCTCCCTCCCCCATATGTCAAACCGCTGCGCAACCCTCCAAGGATAGTATCGATGAGCTTGGCCGCAGAGCCGCTTACGGGGGCCCAAAAATCCACCCCTTCTGCCACGGTCATTTCTTTAAGAGCTCCATAAAAATCTTTTTGGAAATCTTCACTGGCTTGTCCCCGGTATTTAGCTTCAACAATTCCAGAATCGCTATTTTGACGCTTCTTAGCATTACTTTCAGTGGTCAGGGCAAATAATTTACCGATCATCACGCTACTTGCCCCTGCAGCCAAAGCCAAAACGACATCGCGACTGTCACGAATGCCCCCATCCGCAATTAAGGGTACCCTCAGCTTTTCAGCCACCTGCGCACAATCTCGAATCGCACTAAACTGAGGCACACCAAACCCCGTCACCATCCGCGT
The DNA here is from genome assembly GCA_013286645.1 of Chlamydiota bacterium. Taxonomy (GTDB): domain Bacteria; phylum Chlamydiota; class Chlamydiia; order Chlamydiales; family Parachlamydiaceae; genus JABDFJ01. Next base: position 21,670 of record JABDFJ010000020.1, read on the forward strand.
TGTGCAAGCAGCTCCAGGTCCTACCCCAACTTTCACAGCATCAGCGCCAGCATTAACCAAGTCATGATATGCCATTGCCGTGCACACATTGCCTGCAATGATATCTTTTGAAGGATGGCTTTGCTTAAGCTCCTGGATGAGTTTGAACATACGGCTAGAATGACCGTGAGCAACATCGATGCATATGCCAGCAGCTCCAAGATCTAACAATTTGCGAATGTCATCGGCGTGATGGCTATGAATGCCACACGAGATAAAAGTTTTTTCTCCATATTTTTTCACCCAGCGGAGCTGCTCTTCGGTATTTGTAAACCGATGAAAGATAGGCATCGAGCCATACTTCAGCAACAGATCAGCCAGCTCGTCACCAATGACTGAATCCATATTCGCCGCCAGCAAAGGAATTTGCATTTTGCGGTCTCGCGTCAACCACGATGACACATCAGGTTCAGTACGCGATGGAATATTATTAAATTGAGGCACAAGGGCCACATCGTCAAAAGTGTACGCACGGCGCAACATAATTAACTCCTCCAATCTTCGATTCCGAATACAGCTTTATAACAGTCTAACAAATGATCAACTCCACGCATGGCTCTATGTGGACAAGTTTCGGGAGGCAAACCAAAAGCTTGGGCAATAGAATTCTTAGATACAGAAATTTTCTCTGGTGCTCTTCTACCACCCTGACGGGCTTGAGACAAACACATTGCCCAATACATCGAAGCCAAATCTAGCCAATGGTAAGGCCATCTTAACCCTTCTTGAATATATATATCGATCAATTGATTAAAAAAAGCACGATCGAAAGCTGGATTTTGACAGATGAAAAAAGCGTTTCCTCTTTGGATATTCAATCGAGAAAATATCTCTACAATCTCTTGGTTGATCATCCCAATGTCCTTGCCAGCAGCAACAGCCTCATAGTTAAAACCGTTAAACTCGACACTCCTATGATCTCTTTGCTGCCATGCCTCCATGGACTGCTTAACAATGCTCTGATACTCGTTAAGCACAAAACCTGACGATAGATCAATAATTTTAAAAGCGATATCGATCGGACAATGCCTTGTAGCATCCAATCCTGTGGTTTCAATATCTAAAAAAATACCTAGCATAAATAGTGTCTCAATTTCGCCCCGGTGTGCGACGTGCCCGTGTGCGTGCCCGAATCCTATTGTCCTTTAATACCCCTGCCCGAACTTACTCATCACATTGAATAAATGTCACAATGTACTAAAAACTTAAATCATCAGAAAGAGAATTTTTCGGGCACGCACACAGGCTTGTGAATTTTTTTGAAATCATAATAAGATATATTTTAACTTACAGATTAAGTTACTCATTTTCTATTCTATAGGCTTCTCAACCGCGCGAGCACTCAATTTTTTGTTGCATCATTTTCTAGTCCCTTGCTATCTTTAACCACGCCCATCCATTAGGTTATCAGAAAAATCAGCAACAGGGACTGACCCATTTATCTTGGTAAGTCTCTTATAATGACGGTATGACATGAAAGCCTTCGATTGGTTTTTTAACTTTTTCCTGCGCGTGCGCTATCCTGCCTCTCTACCTGAAGACATTGCCACAGATCTTGGCATCAACACTTCAAATTTCCTTACCTTTGAAGAATTTGTGGATCAACTCACTAGCCATTCCTGTCGTCCAAAACGCTTGACACGCTTCATGCCGCGCGATGCTGCTGAAGCTGCATTTCAAAGCGCCTTGCGCAAAGAACGCTTTGGGCGCAACTCCCTGTTTTCTTATTATTTTCATGAAGGGTGGCTAGAATTTAGCCTATACTTTGACGAACAGGCTCGTCTCAGACGCATTTACCTGCAACATAAACGCCTCTCATCAGAACAAGGGGTCGAAATCCCTCTCAATGAGGTTGTTGCATAAAGCGTCAAGCGAAGCCATGAAAAAGGGACCTAAAGAGACGACTGCATAAGCGACAAAATATTTTTCTAATATTTAAATTAAGCTTCAAGCTATATTTTGAGACTTAATACACCCGGTGCTTTACCCCTGAAAGGGGTAACGGCTTATAGCCCAGGGTAAGCGCAGCGCAACCCTGGGAGATTTATATTAGATATTGTACCCCAGAAAGGGGTACGGGCATGCTAGGTGCGTTTCGGACAAAATGGCCCGCCCCCCTTTCAGGGGTGCAATATTGTATTGTATATACCCAGGGTTACGCTGTTGCTCACCCTGGGCTACCAGCCGTTACCCTTTTCAGGGGTAAAGCACTGAGCGCATCAAGCCTCAGGACAACGCCCTGAGCGATGCTGGCTTGAACACACTCTTGCTATCGAATATCTGAAATAGCCTAATCATTACCAAAAAACAATTCTTTTTTGACAGGGGATTCGGTTCTAGAGCGCCATTTTACTTTTGCAATCGTCTCAAAAGGACTAAACGACAGTGTCTATAGTCCTTTAGGTCGTTTTGGTCCTTTAGGTCCCTTTCCTACATGATTTCGCTTGACGCTTACAGGGCAGGGGCAAGAGATGAACCAAGTTCAATTTTATTTCTTTATCACGAAACACATACTTTTATAAAAATATAAAGCCTCAATATTGTCTTGGTAATAACTTAAACGAGCCTTTAAACTAGGAGGATTTCTGTTAGAATTTGCATTTCGGGTTACAGCAGCCGAGTAATTGAGATCATCCACAAGATTTTGTAAAAAATTAACACATGTGCCAGGACCTGCAAGAGGTGCTTTAAATGAACCGTTTCCACCATACTGCTTCCAATAAGAGGTATGGAGATCTTCAATGATATACATTCCACCGCTCTTCACATATGGAAATAGACTCTCAAAACTAATCATTTGTTGATCCATTGTATGACCACCATCATCAATGATAATATCAAACTGCCCTCCCAAAGACTCCATAAGAGTTTGTAGTCCTATATTATTTGTTTGATCTACAAAATGATACTCAGAACGTTGAGAGTGATATTTAATTCTATCCCTAGCAATATCGATAAAGTGTAGCTCTGCCTTAGGAAAATATTCTTCCCATAATTTTACCGAATACCCTGATTGAATGCCTATCTCAAGAAATTTGAGGGGCTCATTTCGCAAAGCATGAAAATGTTGTGCATATGCACGCGTATAGTTATGACCCAAAGAACTTTTGTCCGTGCCAGCTTTAATAGCTAAAGTATCCAAGTAAACGTATGGATCATCCTGATTAACAAGTGCACTTAAAGATGTATGTAAGAAACAGAATATACACAAAACAGACATCATCAAAAAACTGCATACTTTAACAAGCAACATCACAACCACCTTTATATAATCCTAGAAACGCTAATTCTAAAGAAATACCTATTGGTTGTCATTATTTTTTCTGTTTTTTGAATAGAAGATTTGGCCAACATCTTTAATATGTTCCAAGAGATCAGGATTGTCGATGGAATGATATGCTCTTTGAGACCGTATTTCATGCCTTTACGTGTTCATCCATTTTGTTTTTCAATGCTTTAAATAGGTTGAAATAAACGTTATAATCAGTGCTTCAGGCAATTCAAAGCGCTACCAGCTTTGAACCAGGCGATTTGATTCGCATTGTATGTATGGTTAAGTGAGATCTTATCTGTTGTGCCTGCAGCATGCTTCACAACTAATGTCAATGGCGTCCCAGGCGCAAAATCCTTCAATCCTGTGATCGCCACAATATCGTCCTCATGAATTTTGGCGTAATCCGCAGGATCAGCAAATGTCAATGCTAGCATACCTTGCTTCTTAAGATTTGTTTCGTGAATCCTTGCAAAACTTTTAACAATGACTGCACGTCCCCCCAAAAAACGCGGTTCCATCGCAGCATGTTCGCGCGAAGAGCCCTCTCCGTAGTTTTCATCGCCTATCGCGACCCAACCAATTCCCGCCTGCTTGTAATCCCTGGCTACTTTAGAAAAGGGTTCAATCGCTCCATTGATACAATTTTTTCCATGCCCAACCTCTTCACGAAAGGCATTCATAGCCCCTATGAACATATTGTCAGAGATCTTATCTAAATGACCACGGAAGTTCAACCATTTACCAGCGGGCGAGATATGGTCTGTAGTACACTTGCCCTCAACCTTTACCAAGACACGCAAATCGTTCAAATCGGTGCCTTCCCAAGGTTTAAAAGGCTCTAATAACTGCAAGCGTGGACTTGTAGGACTAACCGCAATCTCCACTTTAGAGCCATCTTTAGCCGGTGCGATGTAACCCGTCTCATCTTGCTTAAAACCATTTCTTGGCAATTCATCGCCATGAGGTGGTTGTAGCTTAACGATCTGTCCCTTATCACTCGTCAAGGTATCTTTCATAGGATTGAAGGTTAATTTTCCTGCTAAGGAGAAGGCAATCACAATCTCCGGACTCGCCACAAATGAATGCGTTCCGGGATTGGCATCATTGCGACCTGAGAAGTTGCGGTTATAAGAGGTTAAAATCGAGTTTTTCTCACCAAAAGTGACATCATGTCTCTTCCACTGCCCAATGCATGGACCACAGGCATTGGCTAGTACTAAGCCACCTATTGCTTCTAACGCTTCAAGCTGTCCATCCCTTTCGATAGTCGCATGAACTTGTTCTGATCCAGGAGTTATTGTCAAAGGACATTTTGCTTTGATGCCATATTTAAGAGCCTGCTTTGCAATACTTGTCGCTCTTTCAATGTCTTCATAACTTGAATTTGTACAAGAACCAATGAGTGCCACCGAGAGTTGTTCTGGGTAACCATGCTCCTCCACAGCATGCGCAAATTCCGATAATTTCCATGCCCTATCTGGCGAATAGGGCCCATTGATATACGGTTCAAGTGTGCTCAAATCAATTTCAATCACTTGATCATAATAGGCGAATGGTGATTTCAAAACTTCCTCATCAGCCTTTAAATGCTCAGCAATCTCATCTGCTAACACGGCCACATTTTCTCGTCCTGTGGCTTTAAGATAATCCGCCATGCGCTGATCATAAGGAAAAACGGATGTCGTGGCGCCTATTTCAGCCCCCATATTGCATATTGTCCCCTTCCCTGTGCATGAAATGGAGCTTGTGCCTTCACCAAAGTATTCAATAATAGCTCCGGTACCCCCCTTGACGGTGAGGATGCCAGCTAACTTGAGAATGACATCTTTGGCAGAAGCCCATCCATTGAGTTTCCCTACCAGATGCACACCGATGATTTTGGGGAATTTAAGTTCCCAGGGCATGCCTGCCATCACATCAACGGCATCAGCCCCGCCAACACCAATAGCGAGCATGCCGAGCCCCCCAGCATTGGGAGTATGGGAGTCTGTGCCAATCATCATACCACCGGGGAAAGCATAGTTTTCCAACAATACTTGGTGGATGATGCCTGCCCCTGGCTTCCAAAAGCCTATCCCGAATTTATTCGAGGCACTCTGCAAGAAGTCAAAAACTTCCTTACTGTCATGCGTTGCGCGATCTAAATCGGCCTTAGCTCCCACTTCTGCTTGAATGAGATGATCACAATGAACGGTTGCAGGTACTGCCGTGCGTTTCCTGCCTGCAGAGGCGAATTGAAGAAGAGCCATTTGGGCTGTTGCATCTTGCATAGCAACCCGATCTGGGCCAAAATCGACATACGTTTTCCCGCGCACAGCGCCCTCTTTTACGGGCAAAGTAGTGTGGGTATAAAGAATTTTTTCCGTCAATGTCAATGAGCGACCAAGCACTGAACGCACAGCTTTTAACTTAATGGGTAATGTCTGATAGAACTTTTGGATGATGGGGAGATCAAAAAGCATAAAGGCTCCTAAATAATTATCTACTACTCAGATAAACTGTAAGCACATAATGCTACAAGCAAAAAAGGCATTAGGATAATATTATACACAAACAAGTTCAAAAATTGGATTTTTGAGCTTGTTTGTGTATATACTGAACGTGATTGAAAATTGTTTATCTAAGGGAGAAAAGATGGCAGTGCCTGCTCAGAAATTCCGAGAAGTAGTCTTTCAAATGCTCTACAGCCATGACATCGGTCGAGCTACAGACGAAAGCATGGTTGATCTGCTATCGCATGAGCTAGCTGTCACCAAAAAAGTCGTACGCGATGCTCAAGACCGCGTCCATCAAATCTGTGCGCATCAAGAGGACATCGATGCTAAAATCACTGCCACCTCACATTCTTATGCCTTTGAAAGAATCCAAAGCGTAGAACGCAACATCTTGCGCTTAGGAGTTTATGAGCTGCTCTTCGATCAATCGATCCCTTTTAAAGTCGTTATGGCTGAAGCTTCACGCCTCGCTAAGAAGTTTGCCACCAAAGAATCAGCCTCTTTTGTAAATGCCATTTTGGATGCTATCTATAAAGCCAATATGGGTGAGCCCATCGATAACACCATCATCCAGCAATCGGCACAAGAACTATCACTGATAGAAAAAATATCTCACGAAGCTTCACAAGAGCTAAAAGCTCCTATCAAAGAGGCCGAAGAAGAATGATGATCTCTGCGATCCCTCTGAAAGAAAATGTGGATTTAAAAGAATACTCCACCTTTCATATAGGAGGTCCTGCCCGCTTTTTCCGTGAAATTCACTCCATAGATGACATGCAACAAACTCTCAGCTATTGCTATGCTAAAAATTTGCCCTTTTTTATTCTCGGTAAAGGGTCAAACTGCCTGTTCGATGATCGCGGCTTCGATGGTGTTGTTTTGCTTAATAAGATCGATTTCTTTGAACAAAATATCCCGGGCACCTTTCATGTGGGTGCAGGGTACAGTTTTGCCCTATTGGGAGTACAAACGGCGCGCCAAGGTTGGAGCGGCCTCGAATTCGCTTCGGGCATCCCTTGCAGTGTCGGCGGTGCTGTCTTCATGAACGCAGGTGCCAACGGTCAAGAAACATGCCACACCTTAACCTCTGTTGAATATGTGCATCAAGATGGTACTTTACAAGTATTTCAAATCAATGAATTAGCATACGCATATCGACATTCCCCTTTTCAAAGTCTCAAGGGAGCGATCGTTGGTGCCACCTTCACTCTTATTCCTCATCAAGAAGCACGCAGAAACCAAATCGAAATCGTCAATAAGAGAAAAATGACCCAACCTCTCAGTGCTAAGTCGGCAGGATGCATCTTCCTTAACCCCCCTCAACACCATGCAGGAGCACTAATCGAACGCTGTGGCTTGAAAGGCTTATCTGTCGGGGGAGCGCAGGTGTCTGATGTACACGCCAACTTCCTAATCAACGCTGGCAATGCCACTTGCCACGACATGCTGCAACTCATCAAATTTGTGCAACGGCGTGTCAAAGAACAAACAGGCAACGAATTGAAAAGTGAAGTGCGCTATATCCCATATAATCCGGTAAACTAGATGAATCAATTCCGTGCTGATCTCCATTGCCATACGACCTGTTCTGATGGTTCTATGTCCCCAATGGAGATTTTGCAGTTAGCTAAACAGGTAGGTCTTTCTGCTCTATCAATCACGGATCACGACACCATTAATGCTTATCACAATATTTTTCCAAGCGCCAAAGAACTAGGTATCGAATTGCTCACTGGCGTAGAGCTATCAACTTCTCTCCATAATATCAGCGTGCATATCCTTGGCTATGGCTTTCAGGCTGATAGTGAAATTATGCAAGATTTCTGCAAAAAGCATATCCAACGACGGAATTCGCGCAACCAAACGATCTTAGAATTGTTAACTAAGCATGGGATGCCTCTTACTCTACAGGATATAATGCCATATGCTACCACTGCAGACAACACCATCGGACGTCCGCATATTGCTACGGCCATGTTAAACAAAGGATATGTCGCCTCTTTCCAAGAAGCTTTCAAGAAGTTTCTTGGAGAAGATTGTCCTTGTTATTCTCCTGGAGTCTCCTTCAGCGTCGAAGAAACGATCGATGTTATCCATCAAGCTCAAGGCATTGCTGTCATCGCCCATCCCCATTTAATAAAAAATCAAACTGCCTTAAATACCCTTCTCACTATGAACTTTGATGGCATCGAATGCTATTATGGAAAATTCTATACCGAACAACATCAACGATGGCTCAAAATTGCCAAAAATAAAGGTTGGCTAGTGACAGGCGGCTCCGATTTCCACGGTACTATCAAACCCAATATCAATCTAGGGTGCTCTTGGATAGATAGCGATGCCTTCCAAGCCATCAAGCAACGCTTAATTACTGGCACAGCGCATCACGGGCCTTGATGGCGGCCTCCAAATAGGGCTCCGTCATTCGCAGTGCCTCTTCTCCAGAATGAATTTGAGCGAGCACACCTGCGGAGTACGGCTGGTAATTCGCAAGTGTCGCTCTATACATGCTCCAATCTTCGTCCGAATTGGATGCCTGAGCGTGCAAGAGCGCCTTATTAAGGTAGTATCTACGAGAATCCAATTCAGCTTGTAATTCGGCGTTTTTGGCCCTAATATGGCTGCGTTCCTGCAACATCACCGTCACTAGATTGTTGGCATTCGTGCAGTCATCGATCTTCTGTTTTTCTGGTGGAGTTTCAGGTGTTCCCTTAGCTGGAGGTGGTGTAGGAGTTGGTGTAGGCGTTGGTGTAGGTGTAGGTGTAGGGGTAGGTGTAGGAGTAGGAGTTGGAGTAGGCGTTGGTGTAGGGGTAGGAGTTGGAGTAGGTGTAGGTGTAGGGGTTGGAGTCGGGATTGGCGCTGGGACAGGTGTTGGTCCCATATTTTCTTCATAGACTCTTGGCATCTCAGAACCTGGCTCGCCATAGTAAGATGTTGAGCCAGCAGTCCCTGGGACAAACCCGCCACCACCATGCCCATGCCATCCTCCATGGCCGCCGCCTCCGTGATGGCCGCCACCGCCGCCACCCCCATGAAGACCGCCACCTCCATGGTGACCACCTCCGCCGCCACCCTTCATGCCACTGGCGATTCTCTCCCGTGCAGGGGGTATTTTCTTTTGTAGGAGATTAGCTGTACTGTCATCTGACCGATAATTTTCTATTGCCTGGAATCCAATAAAACTAACAACTGCTAATAGAAATGTGCCGCTAAGGATAGGGAATAGACCGATTTTCATCGAATTTCTCCAGTGAAGAATGCAAATGCCATAACGTTTAAAAATATGAATAAACCATCGCTATCGCAATGTCAATAATATAATTTAAAATAACATACACTAATAGCTGTGTGAATCCAATTTTACCTTGCCATGGAAGATCCAATAGACAGCGAAGGTATATGAGACGACCATGGGAATGCCGATGACCGCAATGAGCAACAAAATTTCCAGCGTTTTCGTCGATGAAGCCGAATTATAAATCGTCAAACTCAAATTAGCTGGATCATTAATCGCACGAATGACTTCAGGGTAAGTGCCAATACCATACAACATCATCAGCAAGATGATGTTGACGCAAGAAGAAATAAATGCCCAACCATCCCTGCCTAAACTTATCTCCCTGGGTATGTTGGCGATGACCAAGATATCTAACAATCCCACCAGAAAAAAGATGGGACGTTCTTTAAAAGCCTCCGTCATATGAGGCATATAGACCAACGTCGTCATGGTGACAGCAGCGTAACAAATGATAAATAATATAATCGCCGGATTGACATTTCTGCGGATCTTATCATGCAATTGCCCTTCCGTCTTCATGAGCGTATAGATGGCTCCATGCATTAAAAAAAGGGCCACCGCCATCACCCCACATAAAAGTGAATAGAAATCGACCATACTCGCAAAGTCACCAATAAAATCGCCGTTCTCATCTAAAGGGATACCGCGGATCATATTACCCACAGCAAATCCTAAACCAAAAGCAATCACAAAACTCGCAAAACTAAACATGATATCCCAAACCCAACGCCACCATGCCATAGGCTGCTTACTTCGCACTTCAATGGCAACGGCACGGAAAATAATCCCCGTTAAGAGCAACATGATAGGGATATAAAAAGCCGAACATACCGTGGCATATACCGGAGGGAACCCAGCAAATAAAGCCCCACCCGCCGTCACCAACCACACCTCATTGCCATCCCATACCGGACCAATCGTATTCAACAATATGCGTCGCTCTTCATCCTTCTTGGAAAAAAGATGCAGCATCCCAACCCCTAGATCAAATCCATCCAAAATCACATACCCTGTCAACAAGATCACAAAAGCGAAAAACCATATAAATTCAAGCTCAGCTTCAATTATCATTATTCAACTCCTTAACATAAGCATGTAAATGGTGATATTGGGCGGGTCCATGACCATCAATTGGCCCATGTTTGAATTTTTCATTAAGCAAATAGAGAAACACCAAAAACAAAAGGAAATATAGAAAGGTGAACATCACCAAAGATCCCAACACCTGATTGGCTGTGACTACCTTAGATAAGCCATCAGAGATGCGCAGCAAGTTATACACAATCCACGGATAGCGCCCCATTTCAGCAGAGACCCAGCCTGCTTGGTTAGCAAGCTGCGGACATAATACCGAAAACATCAGCGCCCTTAATACCCACTTACTGCTAAATAGTGTACCTCGATACCACATAAAAATTGAAAGCACACCCAAACCAAACATGATTACCCACATAGCGACCATCAAACGATATGTCTGAAAGACCACAGCGACGTTTGGCCAATCTTTTTGCGGCATCTGATCTAAACCCTTAATCTCGGCTGAAGCGCTTCCAAAAGACAATATACTCAGTAATTTGGGGATTTCTAAGCTATAATCCAGACGTTGTTCTTTGGTGTTAACAATGCCAAAAACAGCCATTCCCTTATCTGTCCCAGTATGAAATACCCCCTCTAGGGCCGCCAGCTTCATCGGTTGATTGACTGCAACCCCCTTGGCTGAACTATCACCAGATACCCCTTGTAACACACAGGCAAGCAATGCCACCACCAAGCCGATCTTCATGGAACTTTTAGCAAAATCGATATGCTGTTTCTTTAAAAGATAATAGGCAGAAACACTGATCACCAAAAAAGCCCCCGCCAGCCAAGCCCCAATCACAGAATGCACCAAACGATCCACAGAGGATGGATTGAAAACCATCGCCCAAAAGTCTACGATTTCGGCCCGTGCTTTTAGCCCTTCCCCCACAATGTGGAAGCCCGCAGGCGTCTGCATCCATGAATTAGCAACGATGATCCAAATAGCGCTAAAATGTGCACCTAAACATACCATGAGGGTCGAAAAGAAATGCATTTTTGGACCCACCCGATCCCATCCAAACAGCACTATAGCTAAGAAGCCCGATTCAAGGAAGAAGGCAAAGACCCCTTCAGCTGCCAAAGCGCTGCCAAAAACATCACCTACATATTTTGAATAGGTGGCCCAATTGGTGCCAAACTCAAACTCCATGACAATGCCCGTAGCAACTCCCATAGCAAATGTCAAAGCAAACACCTTGGTCCAAAATTTTGTCATATTCAAATAATGCACGTCTTTGGTCTTCAAATACAACCCTTCCATCACAACTAAAATCAATCCCAAACCGATGCTAAGTGGAGGATAGATGTAGTGGAACATGATAGTCAGTGCAAACTGCAAACGTGCGAGTATTTCGACATCCATGGAGACCTCTTGATGAAACTATGTATACGTTCGGCATACGCACACTAGCCTAACTAAATGTTTTTTTTAAAGAGAGAATTGCGGCTCATCACTGATAAAGTACCGCACTATTGAACGCGAAGATCGCGAAGTAAGCGAAGATAACGCGAAGAAAGTTTCATTTATTGAAGTATACCCACAGAAGAAAAATCTTCGCGTTACCTTCGCTTGCTTCGCGTTCTTCGCGTTCAAAAAGTGTGGTACTCTAATTTGTGATGACCCGGAATTGCAATCGTTACAGAAAAACAATTGCCGATAATCTCCTAATTATACACAATTTGCAGCAGTTCAAGGGGTTGAGTTTTCCACGTGCGGTATAAGCGCTTATTCCCCTCTACAGCTGCGCAAAGACGTTAACATGAAATTTTTTGAATTATTAGTTCCAGGGGTTGAAATTCTGATCATGGCCATCATGATCTACTACCTGCTGTCCTTCTTCTGGAATACCAGGGCCATGGATCTTGTTTTCGGTCTACTCGCTTTTTTGCTGCTCTACACCGCATCGCGCTGGTTCTATTTACCCGTCCTGCAAAAGCTAATGCTCTACTTCGTCAATGTGGCGGTCATTGCCATCCTAGTGATCTTCCAGCCAGAATTGCGCCTTGCCCTCTCTCGCTTGAGTGTTAAAGGCAAAAAATATCGCGAAATCACTGAATTCGATAAATTTCTCGATTCAATTTCACAATCCATCTACCGTCTTTCAGAAAGACGGATCGGCGCACTTGTCCTCTTAGAAAACCAAGATTCACTCGATGAATATGCCAACAAAGCTGTCATCCTCAACGCCCAATTTTCACCAGAGCTCCTAGAATCCATCTTCATTACCACCACCCCCTTGCACGATGGGGCTGTCATTATCCGAGGAACCACGATCTTATCAGCAGCCACAATTTTGCCTCTGGCAGACGATAGCACACAACTTTCTAAGTCTATGGGCACCCGTCATCGCGCAGGCCTTGGCATCAGCCAGATCACTGACGCCCTCATCATCGTCGTCTCAGAAGAAACGGGAAAAGTTTCCATCGCCCGCGATGGGATCATGACACGGGGCATTAAAACAGATCGCTTCAAAGGCATCATCCGCAGTGTCTTTAATCCACCGAAAACGGCCATAGAATCGCGCTTTGATATCATAGGACAACTGAAAAAATGGAATCAGTAGCCACACGCTTATTTCTACACAATTGGCAACGCAAACTCGTTGCCCTCCTCACAGCCATCGTCATTTGGCTATTCGTCAACCACTCGATCAACGAAACAAAAGTCCTCTCAAACATCCCCATCCGCATCATCAACCTGCCTTCAGACAAAACAATTCAAGGTCTTTTACCGAATGGGATGTTGACGCGTAGAATCACCCTTACCTTAACCGGTAGCAAAGATGTGATTGAAGAACTCGAAACCGGCGATCTTGAAGTCCTGCTCGATGCCACCACCGCGGATAATGACGACTGGATTGTCCAATTATCTAAAAAAAATCTCGTGAGCCTCAACCCTGCTATCGATCTGCCGCGACATATCAGTGCTCTCGATCATACCACCTTCGTCATCAAGCTGAGCAATCTAGTCACAGCCAAAATCGCCTTGAATATCGCATCTCCACGTGGTGTCCCTCCCCCTGGATATGAATACCTCGACATATGGCCACAACGCATCTTTCAAGCGGTGAGCGGTCCTGAAGAAGAAATTCAGCAACTCAAAGAAAAAGGCCTAGAAATCACCTTTGACCTAAGCGAGATCACGAAAGCGGAGCTCGACGCGATCAAAAGCTCAGGCCCCAACGATGAAATTAGTTTCCCAGTGCCAAAAAAATGGAAACAAATCTTTATCCCTTTCCGCCACACTTTTGAAGATTTCAATGACCCCGAAACTTCCAACCTGCGCATCGACTTCCTACGCAAAGAATTTCTAGCCCTCGATAAGGAGATCCCTATCACCGTCTTTTATCCTTTAGACGACATCGACACGATGAATCCTGAGTCCTTCTCACTAGCCTTAAGCGACGACATCCAAATGAAAAATGGGGCTACTATCTTCACCAAACCACTCTTTGCTAAAGAAGTCAGCCGTTTGTTTATCGACGTCATCCGCAATTCCATCGAAATCGTGATTCGTGCCGTCCCCAAAAATAAACGCAAAGTGCTGGCGTGGAGTGTGCAATTTATCAACCCTCACGACCTCGAAGACACCTACGTCGCCCTTTCCATCGCCAATATATCGACCAACAAAAACACCCAAGGCGCCTTTCCCAAAAAGCAAGAAGAGATGCTGCGTAAACGCTTCCGCGAATACATGCAAAAACTTACCCTATACCTGCCCAATGCGAAGAAACTACACCTTAAAAGTAGTGTCGAAGATAACCAAATTCGCGTGACGGCCTACTAAAAAAGGATGGCTTATGCCCGCCGAACGCTATTTTTACAATCAACACATCGACACAGGCGCAATTTTAAGCCTCACAGACCAAGAGTATCATCACTTAGTGCATGTCATGCGCTCACAACCCAACGATGAAATCGAATTGGTGAATGGACAAGGCCTACTCGCTAAAGCCCGCGTGCAAACCATCGCCAAAAAAAATGTGTTGCTGCAAGTAGAAAGCACCCAACTAGCCACGCCCCCCGCCACACAACTCATCCTAGCGCAAGCCATCCCACGCATGAACCGCCTTGAATTCATTCTCGAAAAAAGCACCGAACTTGGCGTGACAGAGATTTGGCTCTTTCCTGGCACTCATAGCGAAAGAAAACACTTTAACGCACAACAAATGGAACGCCTGCAAGCTATCACCATCGCGGCGATGAAACAATGTGGGCGCCTCTTTCTCCCCAAACTGATCATGACGCCTAAACTGAGTGCATGGCAGGAAATCCCCATCCCGGCTTTCTTTGGGGACATCTCACCTGCGGCTCCCCCGCTTGCCAGCGTCTGGCAGCCACACCCCACAAACCCATCCGCCTGCATCTGCATCGGGCCCGAATCAGGCTTCACAGCAGAAGAAACCGCACGCTTACTACAACTGGGAATGAAAGGAGTCAAGCTCCACCCCAATATCTTGCGCACAGACACCGCGGCCATCGCTGCTTTAAGCCTTCTTAGTCACTCCCTCTTTTTGACAATATAGCAACATGTTGTTATAATAACATATATCCAAGACAACGTGAGTAAGACCATGAGAAAACATGTACCACATAAACAAGTCAAGCTTCCTCTGGACACCAGAAACAGAGTTTGTTTGACTCAGTTTTTGCCTAAAAATTTAGACGTGAGCTCGTTTAGAGCCTATCAGGAAGGAAATAAAATTATTTTAGAGCCCTTAGTAGAAATCCCCTCAGAAGAACACTGGCTGTACAAAAATCCTAAAGCCATGGCCTCTGTGAGGAAAGGTTTGGAAGATATTAAAGAAGGAAGAATTAGCGAGCTATCAAGAGACTTTTCTGAATTTATGAATGACGATGAAATTTAATCTAAAATACTCCGATACAGCAAAAGAACAATTCCTAGAATTAGAAACAAGCAAGGATAAAATTGCTCAGTATAAAGCCGTTTCTAAAACATTAGGTCTCATGCAGATAAATCTGCGACACCCCTCATTAAATACACATAAATACGATACTATCACTTCTCCCTTTGGGGGAGAAGTTTTTGAATCGTATGCCCAAAACAAAACACCAGCTGCTTATCGTGTTTTTTGGACTTATGGCCCTGGACGAAGAGAATTGTACATTATCGCCATTACCTCTCATCCCTAAATTGAACTTTTGCTTATTTAATTCCGTTCGTTAAGGCACTTTTGATTTTGTCGTTGACAAACTCTTCGCCTTTCATTTTGAGATGATTGAGAATGTAGTCGTTAATTTGCTCTACATGCTGATTGCCGATCATCTCCACGATTTTGCGTTTAAGCACTTCTTTTTCGTGAACCCCAAGCACTTCTCCCAAATGTTTATCGACGATTTGGCTAACGCGTAAGTAGTACCCCTCAACCATGGTGTCGACAACAACCTTTTTCCCAAAATAAACCATCGCCACTAAGCTGGTTCCATGAGCCGTAGCTAACGTGCCTCCCAGAATTCTACTGCCTGAAATACAGGCATAAACACTCCCCCCTCCCGCGACTAAAGCGGTTAAAGCACTGCCACCCACATAGGAAGTTGTTTTGGCCATCTGGCTAATGGATTGATTCTTAAAACCCTCCCAAAAGATTAACTTCTTATCCGCAGTTTGGAGCGCCTTTAATTCAGCGTAACAACTCTTTGCTTTTTCCACATGGAAAGTTGCCTTGGTATAATAATTTTGAGCTGTATCCACATAAGGCACCAGCTTACTT
>JABDFJ010000021.1 GCA_013286645.1 Chlamydiota bacterium
CAGCGAGTTTACACGGATTGAAGAATGCAGGGATCAGCGCTAGCAGCGGAAAGCACAGTTGGTATTTCATAAGCTTTACAAACTACTAATCTTTTGATTTAAGAGATCGTTAACGATTTGAGGGGAAGCTTTGCCACGCGATAGCTTCATCACCTGCCCAACCAAGAAGGCAAAGGCTTTGTCGCGACCTGCTTTAAAATCGACCACGGATTGCATGTTTTCCGCCAACACTTTGTCAACTAACACTTCAATTTCACCTTGATCATGCACCGGTTGGTAGTCGGGATTCGCAGCCACAATTTGCTCAGGATCTTTGCCAGGGGCTGCCATCATGTCGTCAGCGACATCTTTAGCAATCCTGCCCGTGATGGTCCCTTTATCGATCATTGCCACTAATTTTGCCAAATGGCTGGCCGGGATACCGCTATCAATTAACGTCTTGCCCGTATCTTTGAGGCGTCCGGCAAATTCGACCAAGATCCAGTTACATAAGGCTCTGGCATTAGAACATAGCTTCAAAGCCTCTTCAAAATAGTCTGCAATTTTTTTGTCGAGTGTGATGGCAAAAGCGCTGTGGGCGGGAAGTGCCAATTCACTGACATAGCGGCGTTCGCGTTGTAGAGGGAGTTCTGGCAATGAACTTCGTATTCCTTCGATATAGGCGTCAGTAAGGATAATGGGCACGAGATCAGGCTCTGGAAAGTAACGGTAGTCATCAGCTTGCTCTTTGCGGCGCATAAGCACGGTTTCTTTCTTTTCAGGATCCCAGCGATAAGTGGCTTGGCTGATGATTTCATGCTGCGGACGGCTAGCGTGGTTGGTATACTCGTGGATTTGTCTTTTGATCTCCGCATCAATCGCCAGCTCCATATTGCTGAAGGAGTTCATGTTTTTTATTTCGATCTTGTTGCGTAATCCTTTTTCACCTTTGACTCTCACAGAGACGTTGGCGTCGATGCGCAAGGATCCTTCTTCCATGTTGCAATCGCTAGCATCGATGTATTGCAAAATCGCTTTGATAGCCATGCCATAGGCGGCAGCTTCGCGCGCAGAGTGAATGCACGGCTCTGACACGATTTCGATCAAAGGCACACCAGCACGGTTGTAGTCTACACCAGCAAAGGTGGGGAAGTGTTTAAGCATGCCGGCATCATCTTCCAGATGCACTCTGTTGACAGCAAAGACTTTTTCTTGGCCGTCGACTTCTGCTACGACAGAGCCTCCAAGGACAATAGGTTCATCAAATTGTGTGATTTGGAAATTGCGTGGACTATCAGGATAGAAATAGGATTTGCGGTCGAATTTACTGAATTTGGCAATTTGCGCATTGATGGCACATCCAAATTGGACTGCCTTGCGTACTGCTTCCTTGTTCAATACAGGCAATGCACCTGGTTGGCCCGTGCATACATCATTGATGTTTGTATTTGGCTCATCGCCAAAGCGATTGGGAGCACTGCTAAATAGTTTTGATTTGGTGTTCAGTTCGGCATGGATTTCGAGTCCGATGACTGCTTCCCATTGAGTCGGATGATTCATATGCGTTTTTCCCTATTTTGCCAATTCAGGCAAGGCCTTGTGATAGTCTGTAACTTTTTCAAAAGCATTCGCCGCTTTTAATACACGCACATCTTGCTTTTGTGGTCCAATTAGCTGCATGCCAAGCGGTTTTCCATCGCGAGAAAATCCTTCTGGAATGCTGACAGCCGGTAAGCCGGCTAAATTAGCTGCAATGGTATAGATATCTTCTAAATACAATTGTAAAGGATCCTTGATGGCTCCAATTTCAAAAGCAGTGAATGGTGAGGTGGGGAGTGCTACGAGATCGCACTTTTGGAAAATCCCTTTGAATTGCTGAATGGTCAACGTACGCACCTGTTGAGCCTTCTTATAATAGGAATCCTTATAGCCAGCACTTAACACATAGGTGCCAAGTAAGATACGTCTTTTTACTTCAGGACCATAACCTTCTTCTTTAGAGAAGTCATAAACTTCATCGAGCGTTTTAGCTCTAGCAGAGCGTTGTCCATACCGTATACCATCAAAGCGTGCTAAGTTCGTTGAAGCTTCGGCTGTAGCAAGGATATAGTACACCGCGATCGAATACTTCAAGATACTCAAATCAACATCAACGATCTCAGCTCCAAGACTTTTAAGTTTTTCTAAAGCAGCGCTAAACACTTGTTTTGGCTCTTCTGCGAGTTGCTCAAGAAATTGCCATGGCACTCCGATGCGCATGCCTTTGATATCGCCATTGAAGCTAGATAAATAGTCTTCTTGTGGAGCATCTAAGCTAGTAGAATCGTGCTCACAATGTCGACCAACAACTTCCATCAACAGCGCAGCATCGGCAGTTGTTGTGGCAAAGGGGCCGATCTGATCTAAGGAAGATCCAAATGCCACTAAACCATAGCGAGAGACTCGACCATAAGTGGGTTTGTAGCCGACGATGCCACAAAAGGAGGCGGGCAAACGCACAGAGCCACCCGTGTCACTTCCAAAAGCTAACGGACAAAATCGTGCAGCCACAGCGGCGGCAGAGCCGCCCGAGGAACCACCTGGAGTGCATTTGAGGTTCCAGGGGTTACGTGTTTTTTGCAGAGCTGAGTTTTCCGTGGAGGAACCCATCGCAAATTCGTCTAGATTCGTTTTGCCGATGATGATGGCATCTTCCGCTTCGAGCAGTCTTGTGACAGTAGCATCAAAGGGAGCGCGATAGTTTGTTAAAAATTTTGAGGCGCAGGTAGACAATTCTCCTTTGACATGGATATTATCTTTGATGGCGATAGGCACACCGGCAAGCTTGCCTAGCTTGTGGCCGGCTTTGCGTTTTTCATCCAATTTCTTAGCCTGCTGGATGGCACGTTCATTGAAGACAGCTAGGAATGCGCCGACCTCGTGATCATATTTTTCAATACGCTTAAGGAATGTCTCTACGATGGTGACAGCTGAAATTTCGCCGCGCAAGAATTTATCCCGAATTTCAATAGCAGAAAGTGAATGCATAGTCTTAGTGACCTTAATTAATTGGATTTGATGACTGGAGGAACACGGATCATACCTCCGACTTGCGAAGGGGCGTTACTTAAAAATAGTTCGCGCGGCATGATATCGCGAACTTCATCTTCGCGCATGACATTGCAAGCACCTTCCAGCACTTGATTGCAAGGCGACACATTTGCAGTATCAACTTCTTGTAGTTGTTCGATATAGACAAGAATCTTCTCTAGATCTTTGAGAAGTCTCGCTTGTTCTTCTTCGGAGCATTCGATTCGACTGAGTTTAATAAGATTGTGAATTGCTTCTTTATCCAGATTGCTCATACAGTGCTTTTGTTTTGGTTTCGGCTGTTTCTATTAGGAATGATAGCTTACCTATTCTAAAGAAATTATGCAAGAATAGCGGTGTGGTGAATTATTTTTTGACATTATTGGTCGGAACAAGATAATCAATCTCTTTAGAGAAAGGATATTTGCATGACAAAAAAATTTACCCTAACACTTGGGGAAAGCGCCCCTGATTTTCATTTACTCGGAACAGATGGAAAAATGCACGCTCTCAAAGATTTCAGTCAGGCCCCTGTGCTTGTGATCTTCTTTACCTGCAATCATTGTCCCTACGTGATCAATTCCGATGAAAGCACGCGCAAAACTGCCGAACGATTTAAATCAAAAGGTGTTTTGTTTGTCGGCATCAATGCCAACAGCGCGCATACTAAGCCAGAAGATTCGTATGAACATATGATCGAACGGATGCAGCAGTATAAGTTTCCGTGGCACTACCTACATGATGCTACGCAAGAGGTAGCCAAGGCCTATGGTGCTTTGCGCACACCTCACTTCTTTGTTTTCGATCAGGCACGAAAACTTATTTATACTGGGCGTGGCGTGGATAGTCCAAGAGACAGCTCAAAAGTAACTGTGCACGATTTAGATAATGCTTTGGAAGAACATTTGGCTGGTAAGACAATAACCACCCCCCTGACAAATCCAATCGGATGCAATGTCAAGTGGGAAGGTAAGGATAAGCATTGGATGCCAGAAGATGCTTGCGATCTTGTTTGAGTAGCTTGTTAATTAAGAGGTGGTGATGAAAATATTGGTCAGCGGCGCATCGGGACTAGTAGGAACATGCCTTCAAAGTTACCTAAAAACATGTGGACATCAATTGGTACCATTGGTACGTCAGAAGAATAAAGAACGAGGTGACGCTATTTTGTGGCATCCAGAGCAAGGTTATGTGGATGAGGCGTCCTTAGAAGACTTTGATGCCGTCATTAATCTGGCGGGCGAAAATATTGCCGGGGGACGCTGGAATGAACAGAGAAAAAACCGGATTTTATCTAGCCGCCTCAATAGTGTTCAAACCTTAGTGAAAGCATTTAGCAAGTTGCGCAACCCTCCAAAGACATTCATCAGCGCTTCTGCCGTGGGAGTGTATGGCAATCAAAAAGATAGGTGGTGTACAGAAGAAACTCCACCTGGACAAGGGTTTTTAGTTGATGTGTGCCGGCAGTGGGAAGCTGCCGCTGGGCAAGCCCAAGAGCTTGGAATTCGGACCATCGCGATGCGCTTTGGAGTCGTCCTTTCAACAAAAGGGGGGGCTTTAAGGAAAATGTTGCCTCTTTTTAAGCTAGGCCTGGGTGGAAGGTTAGGGCCTGGTGAACAGTACATGAGCTGGATTGATATTGATGATCTCGTGGCAATTGTGTTGTTTGCGCTAACGAATAAATCCCTCTCCGGACCTGTGAATGTGGTCGCTCCGCATCCAGTGACAAATGCTGTATTTACCAAAGCATTAGGAAATGTATTAGGACGTCCAACGTTCCTGGCGGTGCCAGCCTGTATGTTAAAGCTTGCGCTAGGAAGACAAATGGCGGAAGAGCTTTTGCTTTGTAGCACACGCGTTGAGCCTATGCGTTTAGTGCAAGCTGGATATTCCTTCTCCTATCCTTGTTTGAGCGAATCTTTAAAACACCTTTTGAAATAAATGGATGGTAAAAATATGCCCCCACGCAGCGAGATTAAAGCGCCTAAGAGCGATAAGAGTTTTGTGGCCACATTACTATTTTGTATCCTCCTGGGTCCGTTAGGATTACATCGCTTCTACGTCGGTAAAATCGGCACAGGGATTCTCATGTTACTAACAGCCGGTGGATTGGGAATTTGGGTGCTCATCGATTTCATCCTCATCGTTTCATCACGCTTTAGAGATGTCGATGGCTTTGTCATCGAGCCGTGATGAGAGATTTTGAATTTTACAGACGCTGTCTTTGGTAGTTTCTCGCTTTTGTATAACGTGAATTTGATAGCAAAGTTAACGATGAAAACGATTAAACGATATAATGATAGAACAAGTCAAAAAAACTCTCTCACTTTGAATTGATAGGAAGTATTTGTTGTTTTGAAGTGATGAAGGAACTCGGATCCGAACTTTGCAAAGCAATCAGGAATGTATTGTTGATGTAGGCATGGTTGAAGAACCAATTTCGTTTTGAACATCCAAAAAATCTTATCGTTATATCGTTACATCGTTTCCATCGTTGATTTTGCGGCGAGGCAAAACTTTCCTGACTTCTGCCAAATAATTATCTTATAAGCCATTATAACTTATCCCATCCCAATTTTTTTTCCATTTCTTCCCAACTAATCAAATCATGTTTTTTGATATCTTTACGCGCTTCTTCTAAAGAAGAAAGATCTAACTCATTCTCATACTCTTCAAGGCTACGTAAGGTGGCTTGGGTAATGAAATCTTTAATTGAAACGCCTTGTTTGGCACAGGCTATTTTTAGATAGACATATTCGTTAGCTGGGAACTCAAATGTTACTTTTTTATGTTTGGATTGGCTCATGTTAATACTCCTTAACCTAGTGACATTATATATCTTATACATTTTGCTGTAAAGCTGTAAAGCCGTACATGTGTACCGACACCTGTATATCTGGATGTTCAGCTGTGTCCGTGGTCAGCAATTCCCGCTAATAAACTTTCTCAAGGAAAAGCAATCACTTTAGCAACATTTTTTTCGTAAAGTCCCATATTTTCGGGCACGGGCACGGGCAAGGGCACGGGCACGGGTTTTTTTAGCGGGAACTGCTGGTCCGAGGTATAAATTCTTGTAAAAATTCATATTTTGACGCATAAATTGTCTTACAAATTTATTTACATTGAGGAAGGAAAATGCATCGTCTATATCGATTAACCATACTTGGAATGGCCCTGGTCCCTTTTGCAGCTAGTGGTTTTAGTCCCTGCACCCACTGCTCGAGTGACGATCATGTCGGGTTATATACCGATCCAAGTCACATGCCACAGCCGATACCTTACGGCTACGACGAAACTGGTATCGAAGATGAAGCCAATGAATTGGAAGACGACACTTCTTGGGCGGGGCAGCGCGAAGACTTTTCTGACATGCTTTTCCGATAGACAATCATCTGGTCTGCTACAAAAACGATAAGGGATATCCAATGAATGCATCTAATGCTAGGGACAGTAGTGTAAAGGTTTATGTGGGCACAGATCCACGCATGCATAAAGCGGAAATTGCACTAGAATATAGTATCTATAAGCATTCGACAGTCCCTGTCGATATTGTTTGGATGGATTTTGCCCGTGGAGGGCTTTGGGCGGATTGGAATATTGGACGTGAACACGGACATCCTTATGCCGGGCAAGGGTGGGCGACAGATTTTTCTTGTTTTCGCTTTGCCATCCCCGAGGCCAATCATTTTGAAGGGCGAGCCATCTACCTTGATGTTGATATGATTCTAGTGGGTGATATCAAGGAGCTTTTTGATTTACCAATGCCAAGCGCTGTGTTAATTCCATCAAAGGGTTTCGACGTGATGCTCTATGATTGTGCAGCTTTTAAAGATAGGCTCTGGTGGCCCTCGATTGAAGAAATGAAAAAAAGCGGGGCACGCATATCGGACTATGGAAAGCTGCTCAACGATCGAGGGATGTTGGCCGAACTTTCTGCGGCATGGAATTGCTGCGATGGTGATGGGTATGAGCCGGCGACGACGCGCTTGGTACATTATACGAATATGCGCACGCAGCCTTGGAAGCCTTATCCAGATGTTTTTGACTACCCACCTCATCCAAGACCAGATATGGTCGCTTTATGGCAGAAATATTATGATGAAGGGATTGAGTATTTCGCGACCAACAGGAAACCTTAATTATAGTTTTCTGTCATTATATCCTAGAGGCGCGTGTGCGAAAGTCCGCAGCAATAGCGGATAGCGATTGACTAATGCGTGCGTTAGAAATCAAAGGATATAAAAAATAGCTCAAGCCTAAGCTACAGTGCCTTGCGCTTCGCTTCGGCTCTTCTTTTTTACCTTTGATCTTTGCTGTAATGATTTTTTTTTGAGTTGACGCCTATTGGTTTTTGAGCAGCTTTAAGAGCTGAGCACAGGTGGTTTGGGCGCCTGACATATCAATTTCTATAGCTGGATGGGTTTGAGCGATTCCCTTTTTAATGTGTTGGCATAATCGTCCGCAGTTTAAATCTTCCCTTGTTAGAGGGGTGATTAAACCAAGCGCTGCAAATTTATGCGTACGCGTATATTGATCGGGGAATATCCAAGGAAAAACCAACGCGGGTGTATGGGTGTAAATTGCATCGATGATCGTATAGCCTCCTAAGCTAATCAATAAAGTACTTTCGCTAAGTAATTCGTGAAAATTATTTTGAAAAGGGATGATGCGGATATTTTTTGCATGGAAGTCATGTGCCATTTCAACCAATGTTGTTGACACGATTGAAGGGGTTTTCGGACCAATAATAAACGTGTATTCATAGTCAGGGAAAAAGGGGGCTGTTGTTGCTGCAGCGTACATGAGAGCATCTCCAAAACTTCCTGCACCAATGGTTACTACAATCGTCTTCTTTCGTTTCTTAACTAATTTTCCGTCTGGATTGGTGATAAATCCTGTGTATATGATTTTTTCAGCTAGGTGTTCGGCTAGTTTAAAGGATTCTTGGAGGGTAAATATCTTCGGATCCATGTGGACAAAGATCTTATCGTAATGGGTATTGATAAAATCAATGATACGCCATTCTTGCTCTACAGGATTATTTGGAAAGCTATCGCGCAAAGAGCAGACAACCACACATTTTGGATTGATAGCTTTAACCACATTAATGAGGGTTTCGATTTCATCTTTTAATATCCACTTGCTGAATGGAAAAAATTCGACGACGAGAAAGTCGTAGTGGTTTGCAATATTTTGAATCATCGCATTTCTTGCTGCCCACTTATCCTCACGCTCAAGTTCATTCAACTCAATGGAAGGTAGATATATGGTATGAAAATGAGAGGAGTCAAGGCCGATATCGACAGGGTAGCCTCCACATAAAAAATCGATATCGCAATGTTTGATCAGCTGCCGGCAAATGTGAAGGCTGCGCGTAAGATGACCAACGCCCACAAAATATTGACAGTAAAAAAGTCCTTTAGCTCGCTTGTGTGTTGCTTCAGCACTGTTGCTATTCATTTCGGTTGTTGCATTAATGATGTACCTCAATGCCGGTTTTCTTCAATTTCATGCTCTGATGTACAATATGCTTTTCTCTATTCATAGATCTTTTCAAAGTATGCAATAAATTTGAAAATTGCAATCCCGAAGATCTGGTCCCTTCATTCTTTATCTTTTATTCAATATCTATTATCCTTAGACATTTATCATTTTAGTTATTTTTTCCTATGCCAATATTTAGTAAAGAAAGTCTTGAAGCATTACGTCAACGAGTTGACCTGGTGGATGTCTTGTCGAGTCATCTCGATATGAAGCGTGCTGGAGCTGCGTATAAAACGCTATGTCCCTTCCATGATGAGAAGACGCCGTCTTTTGTCATCAATAAAGGGGATACCCACTACCATTGTTTCGGCTGTGGAGCCCATGGCGATGCAATTCAGTTTTTGATGACTCATCTTAAGATGAGTTTTTTAGAAGCGGTGGAAAGTTTAGCTCAGCGTTTTAATGTGCCTTTGCAGCACGTTGATGCAGGCGAAGAAAAGAAAGGCCCTAATAAAGCGGCACTAAAAGAGGCTTTGGAGCTCGCTTCCCGCTTCTATCAGATGCTGCTATTGCATACGGAAGAGGGACATCAAGCTTTGCGCTACCTTTATAAGCGTGGAATAGATCTCGATTTTATCCGACGCTTTCGCCTGGGGCTAGCACCTCGAGAAAATGGGATGCTGCGCAAGATGCTGCATGCTAAATTCATCAAGGATGATATTATGGGGGAAGCAGGATTGATTTCCCCTGGACGAGAAGGGGGATGGCGCGAATTCTTCCATGATAGAATTATGTTCCCAATTTGCGATGCAGCCGGTGCTGTGATTGGCTTTTCAGCGCGTAAATATAAAGAAGAGACGTTTGGCGGTAAGTATATCAATACTCCAGAAACTCCCTTGTTCAAAAAATCGCGCATCTTATTTGGATTACATCATTGCCGTCGACGTATTGCTAAGGAGCGGCAAGCGATCATTGTCGAAGGACAAATTGATGCTCTGAGATTGATTTCAGCAGGATTCAACATCACCGTGGCGGGGCAGGGAACGGCTTTTGGTGATGGACATGTGAAAGAATTGATGGTACTTGGTCTTAATCGGGTGTATTTGGCGTTAGACAGCGATGATGCCGGACGCAATGCTGCCTATAAGATCGGAGATCTTTTCCAACGTGAAGGGGTGGAAGTGCGCATCGTTGAGCTGCCACAAGGGGCAGATCCAGATTCATTTTTGCGCGAGAATGGCGCTACCGCTTTTTTGGAACAGATGCATGCCAGCACCGATTACCTGACCTTTCTTGTGCGCGTACTATCTCTTAAGCTGAATGTGGAGTCGCCTGCAGGCAAAAACGAGCTAGTGCAAATGCTTATAAAGCAAATACGTGCGTGGAATCATCCCCTGATGGTGCATGAGAGCTTGCGCAAGGTGGCGCATTTGGTGCAGGTGCCCGAGGCAATTTTGGGTGTTGGGCAAGAGCATCTACCAAATAACGTTTATATTAAAAAGAATGCTAGTATTGGCTTACAAACAATTGATCCGGATAAGATTTTGGAATCTGACTTTCTGCGGTGGCTATTGTTGTTGGGACACGAACAGCCTCATTTCTTAGATATTGCTCAAGCCAATATTAAACCAGAAGACTTGCATGTTTTGGCATGCCGTCAAATTTATCTTTCTTATTTAGATTGTTACACAGCAAAGATTCCTTGTGACCTTCTCTTATTGGCCAGCCGCGTGGAAGACGCAGAAGGTCAGCAGTTGATTTCTGAGTTGTTACAGCGAAAAGTTAACCATGAGAAAGCAGAGGAACAATATTTAGAGACGGTTCAAAAGCTGTTAGATCGCAATTGGATGGAGCTGCGTGAAGAGATTAAAATGCGCATCCAAACGGCGCAATGTTCTGAGGAAGAAATTTTCGAATATGTTAAGAAGTTCGATGATCTCCGAAAATCGCCTCCCAAGGTCGTTACAGAAGTTCAGCCGCACCATTTGAACGCGAAGATCGCGAAGTAAGCGAAGGTGACGCGAAGGAAGTTTTTATTTATTGAAGTTTATGCTCAAGACAACTCTTCTGATATCATATTTCTAAGAGCGTAACCCTCGAAGAAAAATCTTCGCGTTGCCTTCGCTAGCTTCGTGATCTTCGCGTTCAAACAGTGTGGTATTCTACTTTGGTGATGGTTGGTTTCTTACGCTCTCTTATGGTAGAAAGCGGTTTTTTTGCGTTGGATCCGGAATGACACAACGATCATTGTCAAAGAAACTGTGCCGATTTCGCGCCACTAAACGGTATGCCCAATCATAGCAAAAGGAGGGCAACCAGGAAAGCCACCCCAGCAACACCCACCCGCCACCTAAAAGCCAGCAGATGCGTAACGCGCCTTTTCCTAAAATATAAAAATGAGGATTCGCCGAGGCATAGTCTTCAATCAGGATAAGGCTATCAGCACCTTTTAGATGTTCAGGAAGGTCTTGAAGCATGATGCTAGCAGTTTTTCCCTGAAGAGGGGCAAAAGCGAATTGGTGGGTAGTATCGCGTTTAAGGACAAATTGCACAGCATAATCACATAACCCACATTGTCCGTCATAGAAAATTAGGTGCTTTGGCATATAGTGACAGCTTGTGTTTAATCTTTTGAATCACGTTCGATATACTTCCAAAAGGCGACAAGAAGCAATAATAATAACAGGATCGCAGGATGATCAGGATAGCAAACAAAGAAGAGTTGTTTTCGGAATTATTTCTCTTGTTTGGTTACTAGTTTAATTAATTTATCCTGCCCATCCTGCGATCCTGTTATTCTTTTGAGTCATGTGCGGTAATTCTGGTAAGACTAGACGTGGCTGCTTTCTAATAGTTCTTCGAGATCGCAGTCGCAAGCAAGTCCACAATCCTTACAAGCTATTAAGAACTGCTTGTCTTTATCTTTATCTTTATCTTTGTTTCTGTCTTTGCAGGGGCAGCCAGCAAATGTCGAGCCACCTTTGCCTTTAGATTTGCCACAGCCGCAGTCTTTGGATAATTCGGTGGTGGATAGTGTTGTTGAAGCGCATAACGCAACGGCGCCAAAAGCTACGAAACATGCCAAGACGCTAAGAATGAGAGATTTTTTAGCCATTTGTAATCCTTTATGGTTTTAGCAGATTGGGGAAGAGTGTAATTTGTTTCTTTATTACAAACTACACCATCAATTCTTATCTTTCGTTTTAAAAAGTCAACTAAAAAGCAATGTGTTAATGAAGGAAAGTTAAAACAGTTTTAAGAAATTTTTCCGGTTGCTCAATAAAGGGGCTGTGACCCACTTCCGGAAAGTGAACTAGTGTGGCCTGCGTTATTTTACGTTTTAACTCGTGCTGTTCATTTAGGCATAACAGATCTTCACCTCCACTCACAATTAACGTGGGGGCAGTAATTTTGTCTACCCAAGAAGTGGAGTCGAAATTTGCCAGTGCGTGCATTTGGCATTTGAAACCATTGAGAGATTGTGGGTGCGGGTTATTGAGCAGAAAGTGCTTAACCATTTGCAAAGCTGCGCTATTCCCCAAAAATGCATTAGAATAAAACCAGGGAAGAATGCTATCCACAACCTTATCAAAAGGGACTTTATTTTCTAGCAAATAGCGGGTAAAATCCATGGTCATCAGGCTTCGAGTGTTAAACTTTTGCGTGGTGCAACATAAAATGAGTTTGTCAACTTTTTGGGGGTATTTATAGGCTATTGTTTGTGCAATCCCTCCCCCCAGCGAATGACCTAATATGTGTGGCCTTTTGAGCTGAAGGATATCAACCAAACCCATGGCGTCTTCTGCCATATCATCGGTGGTGAAAGTGGACGTAAGATCCGAACTTCGTCCTACATTGCGATTATCAAAGATAAGCACTTGATATTGTTTGGCAAGTGTTTCTAAAATGGGTTTCCACAAGGTGCTATCGCTAGAAAAGCCGTTGATCAGTACGAGTGGGTGTCCTTCACCATGGATTTCGTAATAGAGCTTTTGTCCATTAACTTGTGCAAATGACATGGTGGGATTTCCTTTAGCTTTCGAGGCGTTTAATAGATTAGTTGTTGTTCCTGCATTGGAGGCAAGGGGGCATTCGTTTTTACCTATCAGATGATAGTAGACGCACCAGCTGGCTGCTGCTTCATAAAAAGTGAAAAGGGCAACACCTAAAGCCAGCCAGCTGTGCCACCACCAGGCCAATACAAGGCAAACAAGCGCAAAACAAAAGCGTATGATACGCCCTTTGGTGTTGATATTTTTTTTCATAGATCCATAAATGACATAAAATTAACTTGTATGAAATAATTTTAATTATGTCAAAGAGTCTGTTATCCGTAAGTGTTAGCGGGTCGTTAAGAAAATCGCGCCGCGATTTTGCTAAGTGTCCGAGAAATGATAGCTCATCCGGTTTTGTTGGACTCTGCTAAAGAGAATTTTGCCCATCCAGTACCGCGGTAGGCTGCAATGCTGCGAACATATAC
Organism: Chlamydiota bacterium; assembly: GCA_013286645.1. GTDB lineage: Bacteria > Chlamydiota > Chlamydiia > Chlamydiales > Parachlamydiaceae > JABDFJ01. The sequence goes on from JABDFJ010000021.1 coordinate 13,013, forward strand.
ACATGTACTGTTATCCAAGAATCTAGACAAATATCATGCTTTATGAAATTTTGAAACACATCAGTATAAATCCAAATGCACGATCCTAACGAAGAGGTTTGCTTACTATGATGAAAGCAGCATTTATCCATAAAACAGGCGGACCCGAATCCATCGAGTGGGGCGACTTGCCGATACCAGCAATCAATCCCAATGAAGTGTTGGTTAAAGTATCTGCTGTCGCGGTGAATCTTGTCGACACCTATGTTCGCGCAGGGAAATATCCATTGAAGGCTCCTTTGCCTCTACCATATATCATAGGCTCAGATATGGTGGGTGTAGTCGAGAAAGTTGGTAAGAGCGTCACTAAATTTAAGGTGGGTCAGCGCGTGTGGACAAATAGCGCTGGCTTTCAAGGGCGGCAAGGTTGTTTTGCCGAATATGCTGCGATTGAACAAAATTTACTTTATCCTGCGCCTGCCCATGTTGATGATACCTCACTTGTTGCCTCATTGCAGGCAGGGGCGACGGCTTGTTTAGGTCTTATCCATGCGGCATTTTTAAAAGCTACCGACGTGATTTTTGTGAATGGGGGAGGGGGCAATGTAGGTAGCGCCGTCATCCAAATTGCTAAAGCTCGGGGTGCTACCGTCTTCACATCCACAAGTGGCACCGAAAAGATTGAGTGGTGTAAGAGTTTAGGCGCCGATTTAGTCGTAGATTACAAAAAAGATCATATCGAACAATGTGTAAGAGCGCTGTCACCTGCAGGGGTAGATGTGTTTTGGGACACATCGCGCCAACCAAACTTTGATCTTAGTGTCGGTTTATTAGCTGAAAAGGGGAGGATCGTGTTAATGGCTGGAGCTGATGCGCGTCCACCTTTTCCGGTGGGCCTCTTTTATAGGAAGCAGTGCTCAATGAAAGGAATTGTGTTAAAAGACGCTACAGAGAGAGAATTAGAGCAGTGTGCTGAGCTCATTAATGCTTGTCTTGAACAAAAAGTGCTTAAGTCCAAAATAGCTAAAGTGATGCCCTTGTCACTGGCTGCTAAAGCACATTCGATGTTAGAGACTAAAGCCGATCTCTGGGGAAAAATTGTCCTAACGGTCTGAAAAAATAGACTTCTTTAGAAACTGCACTCCCGTCGTGCCCCTGCCTATATCATTAAGCTAAGGGATTAAGTTGCTCAGGCTTTCAGCCCAATGTCATTAAGTTAAGAGATAAGTGCTTTAATATTAGGGGTTCTAAAGAGCTCCAACGGAGCAAACAGGTGTAAAGCCCACAGTGTAGCGCTGCCGGCGCAAACTGTGGGGATACGAAAACAAATATAGAGCTCCAACGGAGCGGCAAGGTGTTCTTCCATGACATGACTACAGCACACCTGGTCGCTCCATTGGAGCTCAGATCCTTTTTTTATGAGATCCACAGTTTGCGCCGACAGCGCTACACTGTGGGCTTTACACCTGTCTGCTCCGTTGGAGCTCTTTAAACCTCTTCATAGTAAGTTACTTACCTCTTAACTAAACGACATTGGGCTTTCAGCCTGAGCAACTTAATCCTTTAGCTTAACGCGTATGTGCCTCTGCACGCCTTTTTCCGATTAATTTTTTCGTTGAGCCATTTTAACAAACATCGATTCTATTCGTACTAAAGCAGAATTTTTTAATTTTGCGATGATTTGTTGTTTATGTTTTGTTGAATTAAATATTTTATTTTGTTATAATATTTTATGATATTATTTGATTTTAGTTGAGGTGTTATGTCTGTTTCGAAAATTTCAGTTGATAAAACAAGTGCTTGTACTTTTGAAGTGTCTAAGGATGATAAGTCGGTAGGGTACTTGGCTATCCGAGATCAAAATAAAAAAATTTGTTATCCTGTAAATGTTAAATGTTTTACTCATTATCAAAATTGCTATTTTCTACCTGTTCTAAATAGTTTCGATCAAAAAGACATCAAAAGATTTCTCGCAATTTTAGACTGGAAAAATGCTGGAAACGAAGGCGAATCTCCGATTACAGATACATTGAACATTGGAGAAGCTATCGAAAGCACACGAGAGTTATCTAAGATAAAAAACGTCAGCTGTGTTTTCCGGGATAATCGACTTTGCTTATCCGGAAATGAAACAAGTATTACAGCTGGGGTACCTAAATTTGATTCAGTTCCTAAGGGTGAGCTCATCATTCAAAATGGCGTTAAGAAATCCGTCCTTCCTTTGATTTGTGGTAGTATCACTTTAGGCAAGGCGGCCGAACTCATCGAGATATTTGATTCATTTGAGCAGAGCACGAGAGAGTATCTATTAAAAGATCTTGAAAATATTTTATCGAGAAAAGGATGCTCTCGTCTTTCCTTTCATGAATTATATGAACAGGTAGCATTGGATGAAAGTGGGTTTTAGGACTAGATGCTAGTAAACAAGATTTGAAAAATTAAACAGACATGGACGAATTGCAGCGCTTCGTCCATGTCTATAGATTGCTTCAATTAGAAGACGTAACCAATATCAGCTGTGATGTTCCATGAGGTCCAATTGACATTGCGCACGACAGAGTGATAAAGGCCTTTTTCACCCCTGAATTTTGCTTTTGAAGCGTTGAAATTATAGTAGTCGAACTTAATCCCAAAGATCCAATCGTCACAAAATTCGAAGACGCTATTCAGCGATATTTCGTTGCCACTGGCATTCAGGTTATGCTGCTTGCCTTCAAGCGAACCGACGGGTACACCAGGGGTTCCTGGAGCAAAGACTTCATGAATTTTTGCGTGATAGCCTGCCCATGTATAAGCATAGCGCAGAGCTAATTGCCAGCCACACGCGATTTGCCATGAGGCCAAGAAACCTAAAGTTGGGCCTTTCCATATATATCTATAGTGGTTGGGTGAATACTGTGATTGTTTAGGATTTTTGGCGTCTTCATTGTGATACTTGTGATTAGCAAGTCTTTGGAAGTGATAGGCGTAGCCAGCTAGAGGGGCGAAGGAATAGGTGTTGCATGGACTATTAAATTGATAGCCAGCTTCACCAGATAAATCATAAACACGCCCTTTTGTAGGGGAGTGCACATCACCGACTTGTGTGGCAGAGGCTTCGGGATTTGTTGTAAATGTTTTGATGGTTTGATGTCCCTGACGTCCCCACCAACCGTAGTCAAAATCAACCTTCATGAGGTAGTGTTCGGTGGCTAAAAATTGGAATCCTGTATCAATGATGCCTGTATGTAGTCCGGTCCATTTCTCTTCGACAATATATCCGGGGGCGCTTGCAGGATATGCTTTCCATTTAACTTGATCTTCGCGATATCCACCACCAATTTCAAAGGACATGACAGTATCGAAGCCAAAGCAATCAGAACAGCTTTCCGAAAAGCACGTGTCCATAGCATACACTTGCATACTCGATGTAAGGGTAGCTAAAAGCATAAACAATTTTTGTTTCATAAAAAAATCTCCAAAAGGTAACTAAAATTGGATCATCTATATGATTTTTGGAGGAAAAAGGCAAGAGATATATAGGGAAATGGTACGAGCCTGCGTGCGGTAGTGAGAAAAAGGGACCTAAAGGAAAAAAGAAAGGCTAAAGGCTAAAGGCGAAAAAGATGAAACAAAGTCTTTTAATTTTTATCCTTTATACCTGCTCCTTTTGCCTTTCTTTTTTTCGTCCTTTTTCTTTTTTTCGCCCTTCGCCTTTCGCCTTTAGTCTTTAGCTTTTAGCCTTTAGGGGGTGATTCCTTTTCGGGGCTACCAAAGAAGTAGTCGCCGAGGCCTGTCTTTTGCAAGATTGAATAAGCCGTTTGGGCCATGGGGCCTATATTTGCGTCTACTTTTGCTTGCAAGGCAGCTTTTCTGCCTTCGTAAGTGGCAATTCGTTCTGTGTCAGGTTCTTCTGCTGCCCGTAACTCCATGAGTTGAGCTTCCAGTTTTTCTATTTCAGCCTGGGCATGTTTAAGTTCTCCATAGTCGTGACTAAAGCCATACCCAAGTTGAGTTTGTTCGGCATGCACTTTCTCTAACTCTTTTGTCAAGACCGTGATTTGCTGCTCATTAAACTTCTGGCGCGCAGGGACAATACCTGGTTGGGCATTAGCCTGTTGAAATTGGGCAATGCGCTTACTGAGATCGGTTGCCTTTTCATTAAGACCTTGCAGTCTTTCTTTAGAGGGGGAGACCACTGGGCCGATGGGAGCTTGCCCTTGTTGGATTGGCATTGGCACATCTGATCCAGGAGATTTTGGTCCGGTAGGGGCTGACATAGTTTGTTCTCCTTAATTTCATGGTTAGTATATATATCCTTGTATATTTAATTATTTATTATTAATATTTATTGTGTCAATTGATTTTATTTAAGATTAAAATATTAAATTTAAGTAGCTAGCTTCTATAGCGATTGCGGAAAAATCGTTTGGACATGGACTTCATGGACTTCATGGACGAATATGGACGACATGGACGAATATGGACAAATATGGACTACATGGACTAAGTGAGACGATTGCAAAAGTCAAATGGGGAGTCTAGAATCGAATCTTAGTCAGAAAAAGATTGCTTTTTGACAACGATTCGATTCTAGACAAGCCAATTTGACTTATGCAATCGTCTCAAGTGGACAACATGGACTAAACAGCTCCGTCCATATTTGTCCATATTCGTCCATGTCGTCCATGAAGTCCATATCGTCCATAAAAAACTGCGGAAAAACTTTAAAAAAATAACTTGATATTGTATCAGGGTGATTAGTGTAAATGAGTGCGCGGTGGGGCAATTTTGCGAAGGTAAGATGTTAACCTGACTAAAAACGACGAAAAAACAGGTGGTTTAAGCCGAATTTTTTTGTGGAGCAACAAAAATAAGCAAACAAATTTTCGCCTTTAAGCACTATTGAGAAGGTGAATCGCAGTTTTTTTACAAAAAGCAGTTGCGCAAAATCGCGCAAGTTATGTATGTTATGAACTTCCTAAACGAGAAATCGCTAAAACAAGCGAAAGTCAAGTTAAGGTAATAGCGCTGCCAAACGAGCAGGGCAAGTGAAGTTTTGACAGTGATAATAAGACAATGTGCAAGCAAAATAATCATAGAGCTTGTGCGATTCATGACTGCAAAGTCGTGAAACTCGCATATAATATTTTAATGCTCAAGTTTTCAAAAGTTTTTTTCTTTGAGAATTTGATCTTGGTTCAGATTGAATGCTGACGGCGTGGATGAGGCATGCAAGTCGAACGGTTAGTAGCGTAGAATTTATTCTGCGTTATTAATAGTGGCGGAAGGGTTAGTAATACATGGGTAACTTGCCTTTAACTGTGGAATAACGGTTGGAAACGACCGCTAATACCACATGTGGTGGAACAGGGCATCCTGTTTTCATTAAAGTAGGGGATCGTAAGACCTTGCGGTTAAAGAGAGGCCCATGGGATATCAGCTAGTTGGTGAGGTAAGAGCTCACCAAGGCTAAGACGTCTAGGCGGATTGAGAGATTGACCGCCAACACTGGGACTGAGAACTGCCCAGACTCCTACGGGAGGCTGCAGTCGAGAATCATTCGCAATGGGCGAAAGCCTGACGATGCGACGCCGTGTGAGCGATGAAGGCCTTAGGGTTGTAAAGCTCTTTCGCTTGGGAACAAGAGAAGCTGGCTAATATCCAGCGAATTTGAGGGTACCAGGTAAAGAAGCACCGGCTAACTCCGTGCCAGCAGCTGCGGTAATACGGAGGGTGCAAGCATTAATCGGATTTATTGGGCGTAAAGGGCGCGTAGGCGGGAAGAAAAGTCAGATGTGAAATCCTGGAGCTCAACTTCAGAACAGCATATGAAACTGTCTTTCTAGAGGGTAGGCGGAGAAAACGGAATTCCACAAGTAGCGGTGAAATGCGTAGATATGTGGAAGAACACCGGTGGCGAAGGCGGTTTTCTAGCTTATACCTGACGCTGAGGCGCGAAAGCAAGGGGATCAAACAGGATTAGATACCCTGGTAGTCCTTGCCGTAAACTATGTATACTTGGTGTAACTGGACTCAACCCTAGTTGTGCCGTAGCTAACGCGATAAGTATACCGCCTGGGGAGTACGCTCGCAAGGGTGAAACTCAAAAGAATTGACGGGGACCCGCACAAGCAGTGGAGCATGTGGTTTAATTCGATGCAACGCGAAGAACCTTACCCAGACTTGACATACAGTGGAAGTTAGCAGAAATGTTAACGCCCTTCGGGGCCGCTGAACAGGTGCTGCATGGCTGTCGTCAGCTCGTGCCGTGAGGTGTTGGGTTAAGTCCCGCAACGAGCGCAACCCTTATCGTTAGTTGCCAACAGGTAATGCTGGGAACTCTAGCGAGACTGCCTGGGTTAACCAGGAGGAAGGTGAGGATGACGTCAAGTCCGCATGGCCCTTATGTCTGGGGCTACACACGTGCTACAATGGTCGGTACAGAAGGCAGCGAAGCCGCGAGGTGAAGCAAATCCCAAAAGCCGGCCTCAGTTCAGATTGTAGTCTGCAACTCGACTACATGAAGACGGAATTGCTAGTAATGGCAGGTCAGCAACACTGCCGTGAATACGTTCCCGGGTCTTGTACACACCGCCCGTCACATCATGGGAGTTGGTTTTACCCGAAGCCGCTGGCTCAACCGCAAGGAGAGAGGCGTCTAAGGTGAGGCTGATGACTGGGATGAAGTCGTAACAAGGTAGCCCTACCGGAAGGTGGGGCTGGATCACCTCCTTTTAAGGACAAGTGGCGAAGATGGCATATATGCCATCGATGATCGCTCACTAGGTTGGGCAGCTCTATGAGTGTAAGCACATTGTCTTTTTATCATTGTCAAGATGTCTTGAAAGGCAAATGAATCAAGAATCAATAGCGTAAGAAATTTGTAAAGTTGTAACAGACGTGAAAACGTCAACAATAGCATCTTAAAATACAACGTTTAGACTAAAATCTAGACGATGTCACTGACAAAAATCGACGCTTGAGGATAATCTTCATAAATTATAATGGCAAAAGCGTCTGTCGTAAGACAGACAAAATAATCGAGGCTCAATTACTAATGACTTGTACAAGTTAAAGTAAAGCTGAAGGAAGAGGTTAAATTTTTTAACCTTTCGCCTTAAGCCTTTAAACTTTTTTTTGGTCAAGCTAGTAAGGGCTATTGGTGGATGCCTTGGCATCAACAGGCGATGAAGGACGCGATACCTGCGAAAAGCTTCGGTGAGCTGGAAAAAGCATTGACCCGGAGATCTCCGAATGGGGCAACCCAGTAGGATTTAAACCCCTACTATCCTTAGCATGAATCCATAGTGCAAGGAAGCGATACCTGCCGAACTGAAACATCTTAGTAGGCAGAGGAAAAGAAATCAATTTCGAGATTCCCCTAGTAGCGGCGAGCGAAGCGGGAAGAGCCCAAACCAAGCTTTTTAAGCTTGGGGTTGTAGGACCAGCCAAAAGATCAGCAACTTTTAGCAGAACATTTCTGGAAAGTTAGGCAACATAGGGTGAAAGCCCCGTATGCGAAAAAAGGAACTGACAAGGCTGGCACCTGAGTAGAGCCGGACACGTGAAACCCGGTTCGAATCTGGAGGGACCACCCTCCAAGGCTAAATACTCGTTGATGACCGATAGTGAACTAGTACCGTGAGGGAAAGGCGAAAAGAACCCCAGTGAGGGGAGTGAAATAGAACCTGAAACCAGTAGCTTACAAACGATCGAAGGCCTATGCCCTTTTTAAGGGAATGGCTGACGGTGTGCCTTTTGCATGATGAGCCAGCGAGTTGCGTTATATGGCGAGGTTAAAGGACATCCGTTCTGAAGCCGAAGCGAAAGCGAGTGTTAAAAGCGCGCATTAGTCATATGACGCAGACACGAAACCGAGTGATCTATCCATGACCAGGTTGAAGCAAGGGTAACACCTTGTGGAGGACCGAACTAGTAACTGTTGAAAAAGTTTTGGATGAGTTGTGGATAGGGGTGAAAGGCCAATCAAACTCGGAGATATCTTGTTCTCTTCGAAATAACTTTCGGGTTAGCCTCGAACATCTGTTTAGCAGGGGTAGAGCACTGAATTCACGCGGGGGCCTACCGGCCTACCAAAGGAAATCAAACTCCGAATACTGCTAAATCGTTCGGGAGATAGACTGTGGGGGATAAGCTTCATAGTCAAAAGGGGAACAGCCCAGATCGTCAATTAAGGCCCCTAAATCCATGCTAAGTGAGTAAGGAAGTAGAGTTTCAAAAACAGTTGGGATGTTGGCTTAGAGGCAGCCATCATTTAAAGAGTGCGTAACAGCTCACCAATCGAGAAACTCTGCGCCGATAATATCCGGGACTAAAGCATGGTGCCGAAATTACGGGTTTATATTGCAAAATATAAGCGGTAGAAGAGCGTTGTATGTGCGTCGAAGGTATACCGTAAGGAGTGCTGGAGCGCATACAAGTGAGAATGCATGGCATGAGTAAACGATAAAGGGAGTGAAAATCTCCCTCGCCGAAAACCTAAGGTTTCCAGGGTAAAGCTCGTCTTCCCTGGGTTAGCCGGTCCCTAAGCCGAGGCTGAAAAGCGTAGGCGATGGAAAGCAGGTTAAATATTCCTGCGCCGCCGAAAACAATGACAAAGGGTTGACGAAGTAAGTTAAACACGTGGACGATCGGAAATGTCCATAGGGCTGTATGGTTGGTTGATAGGCAAATCCGTCAACATAATACTGGGCAGCACTCAAGGGGAATCGCAAGAGGAACCGATGGTGTGGCGCGATGCTTCCAAGAAATAGACTCTAGTCGTCGTAGGCGACCGTACCAAAACCGACACAGGTGGGTGGGAAGAAGATTCTCAGGCGCGCGAGAGAACTCTCGTTAAGGAACTCGGCAAATTATCCTCGTAACTTCGGGAGAAGAGGAGCCCTGGAAGGTGATTGTCTTTTCGACATGAGCGTTTCGGGGCCGCAGAGAAATGGCCCAGGCGACTGTTTAACAAAAACACAGCACTATGCAAAGACGTCTAAGTCGAAGTATATGGTGTGATGCCTGCCCAATGCCAAAAGGTCAAAAGGAGATGTTAGCCGCAAGGCGAAGCATTGAATTTAAGCCCTGGTGAATGGCGGCCGTAACTATAACGGTCCTAAGGTAGCGAAATTCCTTGTCGGGTAAGTTCCGACCTGCACGAATGGTATAACGATCTGGGCACTGTCTCAACGAGAGACTCGGTGAACTTGTAGTAGCAGTGAAGATGCTGTTTACCCGCAATAAGACGGAAAGACCCCGTGAACCTTTACTGTACTCTGATATTGGCTCTTGACTTGTCATGTGTAGGATAACCAGGAGGCTATGAAGCTGCGTCGTCAGGCGTAGTGGAGCCACCGTTGAAATACTGGTCTTGACAAGTCGGGAATCTAACATAATCCCATGAAGCTGGGATATGGACATTGTCAGACGGGCAGTTTTGCTGGGGCGGTATCCTCCTAAAGAGTAACGGAGGAGTCCCAAGCTTGCCTCATCGTGGTTGGCAATCACGAGAAGAGCGTAAAGGTATAAGGCAAGTTAACTGCGAGACCAACAAGTCGAGCAGATACGAAAGTAGGGCTTAGTGATCCGGCGGTGGAAAGTGGAATCGCCGTCGCTCAACGGATAAAAGGTACTCCGGGGATAACAGGCTTATCGCCACCAAGAGTTCATATCGACGTGGCGGTTTGGCACCTCGATGTCGACTCATCGTATCCTGGGGCTGAAGAAGGTCCCAAGGGTTTGGCTGTTCGCCAATTAAAACGGTACGCGAGTTGGGTTCAAAACGTCGTGAGACAGTTTGGTCCCTATCTTTTGTGGGCGCAGGATACTTGAGAGGAGCTGCTTCTAGTACGAGAGGACCGAAGTGGACGAACCAATGGTGTTCCGGTTGTTCTGCCAAGGGCATAGCCGGGTAGCTAAGTTCGGAAAGGATAAGCGTTGAAAGCATCTAAACGCCAAGCCTCCCTCAAGATAAGGTATCCCAATGAGACTCCATGTAGACCACGTGGTAGATAGGTTGGGTGTGTAAGCACAGTAATGTGTGTAGCTAACCAATACTAATAGTCCATTGGCTTGACCACCTTTTTTTTAAGGATGAAGGATAAAGGATTGTAAGATCCAAAGACCAATCCGTAATCCGCAAGGTTAAAACCTTGAAAAGCGTGGGTCGAAATAATACAAGAAATCACAAGTTGTTAAGTAAATTGCGCAAAGCCATCATATTTATGAGAAGCTTCAAGCGTCGATTTTTGCAAGTGGCTATACTATAGACTGATTCATTTGCCTAAGTTTTTGCTTGGTGACAATAGAGAGGGGGAAATACCTGATCCCTTTCCGAACTCAGAAGTCAAGCCCCTCATCGCCGATGGTACTGCACACAAGAGTGTGGGAGAGTAGGTCGTTGCCAAGCTTTTTATTCGTGCCCTAACTGCTATGCAGTTAGGGCTTTTTTTTTGTCTACTAACTTCCGTGCCCGTGTGCGTGCCCGTGCCCGTGCCCGGCTAGCATTGATCTCGTGCGAGGTAAAGTCAACGACTGCTGCATGGCCTCACAATTACAAGCCGGGCACGGGCACGCACACGGGCACGGAAGTTGGTTTAGCCTTTCGCCTTTATTAAGGACAAAAAGGACCTAAACGACCTAAAGGACCAAAAGGACGAATGCTTCCAATCAATGGAAGACCCGTCCCTTAGGTCCTTTAGGTCGTTTAGGTCCTTTGTCCACTAAGCCTAATTAGTTTGTGGCTGCTGTTTCTGCGGTTTAAAGAAGCGATTGTGTAGTGATGTAGGGCCGACGGCTAAGGCTAAAATTATAAGTGCAACGATGGCGGTTAGGCCGATAATATTCACGCTTTCTTCAAGCGTATAGGGGGGGATTGTAGCCATGCCTACTTGCGGTCCAGGATAAGCCATTTTTCCATTATGCCAAGCTTCGCTGCAGCCAGCCATGCGGGATAGTTTGGTAGTGCCACAATGTTTTTGCCAATATCCACTTTGAAACGTTGTGTTTACTACTGAGCAAGTGACATAGGGATTATTCTTATATTTTTGTTGGCAGGAATTCAGGTTTTCTGTCATTTGGCAATGGTGCCACGAAGGGCATGTGTAGTCAGCAACTAATTTAAAGGTTGTATGAAAATCTGTCATATTAAACTCTTTTTTTTTGGTTTAATACTTAGATTTTAAAGGAATGGTTTAAATTCTTTATTAAGATTTGATTTGTCGTTAATAAAGAATTTTGCTCTTTTTTTTCTTTTTTTTTCCTATTTTTTTCGCCTTTAGCCTTTAGCTTTTAGCCTTTGTTTTTCGCCTTTGTTTTTAGCCTTTCGCCTTTCTATTGATGCCTGAGACGAAAATGCCCCCTTCGGCTAGGTTGGAAAGATTTTGATTGGTGCCACCTTCTTCATCGAGGGAGACCTTTAGGATTTCCATGATGCTGGTGTGATCGAGTTCTTTGGCGAAGGTTTTGGCTGTGCCATAGCGGGCGATTTCATAGTGCTCAATGCATTGAGCAGCGCTAATTAAAGCTGCATCTTTCACTTCATCGGGGTAGTCGGAGACGATGACTTTAGAGACTTCGGCAATGAGGGCTTGCATGACATTGCTCTTTGGACCAGCGGATTGTTCGCCGAGGATCGAGAAGATTTTATCCAGACGTTGGTATTGATTTTGTGTTTCGCTGTGGTGGTTCTCAAAGGCTTTTTTTAGTTCTTCGGCACAGGCAGCTTCGGCCATTTGGGGCAGGGCTTGGAGCAATAAGCCTTCGCTGCTATATAATTCTCTGAGTTCATTCAATAGAAGTTGATGAAAGGCTTCTCTACCCATTGGATTCTCCTAAATCAGCATGCTGATAGAAGACATACCTTGACGTCTTTTTTATGTAAACACTGAATGGAAGACAATCAGTATTTTTTCATGTAAAAGGCACCGGCGGTATTGATGGTATTTTTAAGCGTTGACCACGCCATCCTTTGCTTGAGAGGGAGATGGGCGCTATATATTCCGAAATATTCTTGCTGACCTACTGCTCGCCGGACAGTTTTGTAGAAAGAAGCTCCAGCCCCTTGATGGAAGGTGGTGGCGTTCTTGCTGGCTTCAAGATAAAGCATAGTGGAGAGAAGGCGATAGAGACGCGTTTTATCGACGTGCTCTTTATCATAACCAAAGAAAGGGCTCATGAATACATTGTCGCGCACGAAGTAGCCCACCACACCGTCGATGACTTCATTTTTCTTTAAGGCCTTAATATGTAAAAAACCCATTTTTGTGATGAGTTTGATATATTCCAAGTTGTACTGAGGATTTAAAGTGGAATGGTGTTCCAACGAAACATTATTGTAGAGCTGCAAAATTCTTTCGAAATCGCCGTCTGTTAATTGGTGCCCTTCCACAATCTCATAATCGAGCTCTTTCCACATCCTGAGGTCGCTTTTAATGATGCGTGTTTGGAAAAGCGCTGGGTCTTGGATGTTGCTAAGATAAATATGCCTACTTGCAATGAATTGGAAGCCCGCTCTCTTGAGGTTGCTTTTTAAGTGCGGCGTTGTTTTTTTGTTGATCGAGCGAAAGGCGATGGCGTGCTTGGGGAATTTCTTTTGGAGAAATGTGGAGATTGCAGCAACTTGTTGTGAGGTGAGATCTTTGGGGTATAGATCTGTGGAGAGGAGCCAGTGGTTGACGTAGACAATGCGATTGATTCTGCCTGTTGACAAAAGCTTACCGAAACATTTCATGCTCTTTTTGGTGATTTTGCGAAGGATGCGATTTTTTATCATGTGGAGCGATTCTAGGCCTAGCGAGATATAGTGGGCGAATGGAGAGCAGATGTAGGAATTGTGGTAGTTGTTGTTGACGATCAAAAGAGGGATAATATGGTCATCGACCTTCAGCAGCTTCATTTCGGCAGCCACGTTATCGATATAATGGGCTGGGCCTTGTTTGATCATCGCCGTTAAGTAAAGGCGACCAAATTGGGCTTCTTCATTATTAGGCCATGAGAGCTGGTTGAGTGAATGTGTATCAAAAATCGCGACAGAGGATATCTCCTGTTTGTCTTTCCAAGAGGTATTCTCGGCAGTAGGGAGCGCAGTCGAACTTAGGGTATCGTTGAATGTCGTGGCGCCGGAGTTCCATGTTTTTTTGGCAGCCAATTCAAAAGAGGGATTCGTCATGCATTCCTTTAAAATATGTAGATAATTTGTAAATCAATGCCGATGAGTTTCAACGTGGTCTTGAAAAAATCAAAGGGGTAGTTCTCACGTCCACCAAAGCATCTTTTTTCGTAAAATGGCATCGCACCAAATTCGATGGAGTTACAGAGGAACTTCTGGCAATAGACGATAGGGACTTCAATGCGATATTGCCAGCTGTCACCAACTAGCAGTTTGCGTTTGCCATCAAAATCGGGATCGTTCTTCACGATTGAGCGGGTATCCCATAGGGTTTTTATGCGTAAATTAGCCCCGATGCTGAAGTTTGAGTTGAGCATGAACTTAGAGAGAAACCCATAGGAAATATAAGGAAAATGGGTCACATAAGTTAAAGGTAATGGAGAAGGGGGATTGAAATTATTTGTTTCTTTAAAATATCCATAACCGCCAAAAGGAGTAAAGGAGTAGTTGGGAAAAAACTTATATTGGAAGGTGTAACCAAGATTACCTTCAATTTGTTCGTCTGTCCAGCGCGAGCGAATCTTGCTTTTGGTGCCTGTATGCCCTCTGACAATACCTGTCCCATAGAAAGCTTGGATGCCCCAGTAGATTTTGTAGCGCTTGATGTGATCGTAGCTGGCACGCAATCCCACGATGGTTCCATTTTGCTTAGTGCCGCCTTGGCGTGTTCTTTTTAAGTGGTAAATTTCAGGGGCGATTGTTAGAATATGTCCCTTAAAATGAGTGTGTTTCTTAATGCATGGATATTCATAAGCATATTCTTGCCCATCGACATAGTCTTGATAACAAGGGTATTCCTGGTATTCGGGCAAGTATTCGGCGGGGAGCTCTGTGGCTGCTAGAAAAACAAGACAAAGTAAAAAAGAGGAAAAGCTGCGTTTTCGCATGGATTGGATCCTTTTTGCTAACCGCGGATGGTATTAGTTAAAAGGATAGTCTAATACGAGAAGGAGTATATTGCAAAATGAAATTTCGTTGCTTGGATTCCAAAAAAAAGGTATCAATTTTTTTTACCTTCGCAACCAAGGAGAATATAATGAAACAAATCGCCAACATTAAATCTCTGCTCTTTATGGGAGTATTGATGAGCACTTCTTGCGGAGGATTTGCTTTGGCGCAACAGATTGTCCTACAAAGTTCTGAAGGAGAGACTTATGTGATTGAAGTCCAACCTGACGATAAATTTCATGATGTTTTAGGCTACATCAACCACTCCCTCGAAGCTGTTGAATCGCACACTTTGCGCTCGCGGCAGTCTGAATTCGAAAATGCTTTGGCCTATGCTTCGCCTAGCAACAGCTTTCGTATGGTTGTCTCAGAAGAGAATATCGTCGTGCAATCACAGATGCGAAAAGCCAGCAAAAGCTCAAGAAACTACAACGCAGCAGCCACAGAGCAAGAAAAAGCTGAAATTGGCTATATCGTCAAAACGCTCGCCAATAATTCCTTGTTAAAAATCAAAGGGGCGGAATCATCGCTGAAAAAGGCTGGTGAAAAGGTGGAAAATGTGCACCCTTTGCAGTTCTTATTGGTCATCTTTACCAATGAAGAATACAAAGTAAGTATGCGCAACTTAGAAGGCAGAAGTTGGGTCTGGAAAAGCTTTTTAGAAGGAATCACACGTAGTCTTGGAGAGGAAAATACAAAAGATAATCTCATGCAATTTGTTCCCGACTTTTCTAAACAGCTAGGCATTAATCCCAAAGATATTTTGCCCATCATGCAGGCCGGACAATGGGAAAAATTTGTCGGCGCTTTGATCAAGCTAGTACCGCGAAATGGCGATTCTGGTCGCTACGATATGTAGAGTTGACATCCTGATAAAGAGGGGACTATGCAGACATGTTTGGTGAGCAGTTTAGTGCGTGGAAGTTGTTTTTTATCTGCACTTTAATAGGTTCAATCATAGGCCTTAGATTGGTGCACTAATTTCGGTAATATCCTGAGGATAAAAAATTTAAAACACAGAGGTACAGAGAGCACGGAGAGGTTGTGAAAAATAACATGTCCTTAGGCATATACCACAATCAATCTCGAGTTTTTCTCTTTCTCCGTGTTCTCTGTGCCTCTGTGTTTTAAATTTTTTATGGACTGTTTAATTTCGGCAATACTTCTCCATTCCAATCGTGATCGTGTGTAAAATAGTCTGGAATCGATAGCTTTTGCTTACGGCTGTTTTTCCAAATGGAAGCAAAGATCAAGGGTTGGAAGAGAAAGGGCTTTAAATCTGTCGAGCGCAAGATGACATCTTTTGTCGAACAGAAGTTTTTTAAGAATCTAAAGATGTTGTTATTTGGGATGGCCGATTTCTTCCAGCCATAAAGGAGCATCCCTGTGGCAATTTGTTGCCGCGCATGGGGTTCAGGCAATAGTGGAGATGCGTTTTTCTTGAACAATGCGCGGTCTAAGCGCGTTTCTGGGCTAAAATTGAATAATAGCAAGCCGCTAGTGGCGCGCGGGTTGCATTCGATCGCATATAACTTCTTTTGTGCCGATTCAATGAAATCAAAGGCGATTTGCCCCGTGTAATTGATGCTTTTTACGAAATGTTCTATCCATGCGTAGATGCCTGGATGAGTGATCGATTCAAAGATCAAGCATGAATTGCCATCAATCGCATAATTGACTGGATACGTGCTGTGAGCGTAGATTTTGCCTTCATGGCAAATTGTGTAGGTGCAAAATTTGTCTCCTTCCATCCATTCTTGGGCAATCCAAGGATTGTATGGCTCGATTGAGAGATTATCGACAGCTTGTTGTGGATAAACCTTTTTTACCTTTTGTGAAGCGCGCGAATAGCAGGGTTTTAGAGCAAAAGGGGTGGTAAAATCGAGTTGTGAGATCTCATGTGGCGATTGCACAAGCGCAGCTCGTAGGGTCTCGATCCCCAGTTCTTTGAGCTTACATTGGAAGCGCCATTTATGATGCAAGTCGTCAAAGAGTTCAAAAGGGGGACAAAAGAGTTGGCAGAATTCTGGGATACGGTCGTGCGCTTGAGAGAGGAGCGATGTTTCTTCATAGATAGGCAGGAGGAAATCAATTTTCTCTTGTTTAACGATAGCAATTAATTTTTCTAAATAAGCTTCTGGGTGATAGCGCGGACTTGGGACTTTATAACTTTTAGAGATCGCATTCGAAAAGCGGGCGACATGAAAACGGATAGAATCTGCCACATAGACGGTATGGCCGGCAGCGTGCAGTTGTCGTGCTAATTCGAGGGCGAGAAAAGAGCGACCATAAGTGATTAAGATCTTTTTATTCTGATGGTTAATCATAAATCTTTTGGGGTTAGATGCGATTAAAAACAGAGATATTTTAGCTCTTTCGGGTATCTTGTTTCAATAAAATACGCTTCATGGAACCAGATTTTCCAAAATCCCTGCCTGTAAGAAACAAAAAGGACCTAAACGACCTAAAGGACTAAACGACAGTGCTCTTTAGTCCTTTAGGTCGTTTTGGTCCTTTAGGTCCTTTTTTCTTTCCTATTGGTTGACACTCAAATGGTGGTCTGGCATATGATTTGCCAAAGCTATTTTGACTTACATTAACCAGAGTATTTATGCATTATACGATGAAATTGATTTTTCTTTGTTTCTGTTTATTTTTAACTTCCATAGGAGGCAACGTGCAAGCACAAGATCTATCCTCACCATCCAATCCCAAAGTGGTTATTTTGTTGGGTCCTCCTGGATCTGGTAAAGGCACGCAAGCTGTGCGCATCAGTAAAGAATTGGGGATTCCGCATATTTCCACAGGTGATCTCTTTCGTGAAAATATTAGCCAAGATACAGAACTTGGCAAGCGCGCTAAAACATTTATGAATGCTGGCAAGCTCGTGCCTGATGAGGTCGTTTTAGATATGCTTTTTGATCGCGTGGCACGCCCTGATTGCGCTCATGGCTATCTCCTCGATGGGTTTCCACGTACCTTGCCCCAGGCTGAGGCCTTGGAAAAGCACCTAGCTAAAAATGTTCAGCTCATCGTGCTTGATTTAGAAGTGCCTGATGAAATCATTGTCAAGCGGGCAGAAGGCAGGCTTACTTGTAAATCGTGTGGCAATGTGTATAATAAATATTTCTCCCCACCCCTCAAAGAAGGTGTTTGCGACAAGTGCGGCGGCGAATTAATCCAGCGCCCTGATGATAAAGCCGATGTGGTGCAAGAGCGCTTGCGTGTGTACCACAGTCAAACGGCGCCCTTAGTCGAATTTTACGCTAAAAAAGGTGTATTGCAACGCGTAGATGGCACAAAGACTCCTGAAGTCGTTTTTCAAGCCCTAATGCAGAAATTAAAAAAAGGCTAAAAGAAAAGGCTAAAGGCGAAAGGCTAAAGGCGAAAGGCTAAAAGAAAAAACAAAGACTAAAGGCTAAAGCTCAGTCTCAAGCTTTAGCTTTTATCCTTTCGCCTTTTTTTTAGCCTTTAGCCTTTCGCCTTTAGCCTTTTTTTAGCCTTTAGCCTTTTTTTTCGCCTTTAGCCTTTTCTTGTAGCCTCCTCACGAGCTGCCCGTTGGATCTCTCTCATCATTTCTTCACGCCGGGAATGTAGGCTCGTTGTAGGCTGTGTTTCCGTAGCAGACTGATTAGTTAATGACCTTATGGTGAGTGCTTGCAAACGGCGTCTACAAGAAACTCTGTTTGGTCTGTCTTGTGGGGGATGTGGCTGGAGGGGTGTGGTTGGGGGAATGTCTTGTGGCACTGCGCTTAAATCTGCTCGTGGAGGTTGGTGTTGTGGACTAGATGCTCCAAAACTCGATGTGGGTGTGGGAGAATATGCATGGACCAAAAATTGAGGAGTGCCTGTTCCTGTAGGCTCTATAGATGTATCTTGAGTCCCTCGTTCTGCATCTGATGTCGAACGGGGGTCTTCGTAATTTACAGGAGAACAGCTGGGCGAAAATGGGACATAGCGATGAGGCCCTGACGAAGCATTGGCTTGAAGTGTGGCGAGAACGCTTGCAGAGAGCATGCTTAGGGGATTAGGAGGAGCATGCGGCTTAGGAGCTTGAATCAATGGGGGTGGTTCTGGCAATTTGATATCAGTGGTTGAACCAACAAGTTGTAATCCGTAGCATGTGCGTGGAGGACTCGTCATAGTAATCTTCGTTCATTTTTGTGTTAATAGAGTCTATATCAATGAAATAAGATGATGTTGCTGCCGAATCCGATTTTTCGGCCCCAAGCATTTCTGGACTTAATTTATATAGATGTAGAATTTAGATAAATCAATTTGCAGGATGCAAAGAGCTATTCTGCTCTTTTTGTTCCACGAGCTGCAAGTTGTATGTTTCTCATCATCTCTCTTCGCTGGTTGCTAAGACCTCCAGGTGGAGTATGCACTACTGATGGTGTGAACATTGGGGATGTGTCTCGCTGTGCTTGCGAAGAGGGGGAAGCGGTTAGGGAGATAGGGGTCGATGGTTGCTGGCGTTGAGGAGATTGATAAGACCATCTCGTATTAGGAGAGAGATGGCTAGGCACTTTCAATTTAGGCGACAGATGTGGTGGCACTTTTAATTGAGGAGAGAGATGGACTGGCACTTTTAATGGTCTAAATTGTATTGGGCTGGGTGATCTGTTTTGCGCACTTGACTGTGCAGATAAATTGCCATTTTGGGGACTTTGTAGACTAAGAGATTGAAACTCTGATGTTAGCAGTGATCGACTGTATCTCATTCTAGTAGATGCTTCATCATCGCCACTTCTTGCATGGTCCGTGTTAAATGATGTCGTTATAGAATGTTGCAATCGCATAGGGTTGGTCGAGGCTGCTGACCAAGCACTTGGCTCTAATGTTAGAGGCGTTGCTGGCTCCTGTCCGGATAGTTCTGTTGAAGAAGAAAAATCTTTGCTGGATGGCACAGGTTGTGCGAGCGCTTGAGATGCTAGAACCGTGCGGATTAGAGTAGTGCGGTTCCGTCGCGATGGTTTGCTAGGAGCATGGTTGGATTTAGTTTGTTGTAATCGGTCCGCTTTTCGAGTTATCAAAGCCGGGACGGTGTCTCTTAACAAGTTGATAATGCGTCCATCTGAGTGGTCAACTACTGGGGAATTTGCTGTGGCTTTTGGCTGTGCGCTTTGACTTTGTAGTGGTTGATGAACGATAGGTGGTATAATCGAATTTGCGGAGCCTATTGAAGCCGACATATTATCCTCTTATTATTATAAATTATATTGACCGGTTATGTTTTATGTAATTAACATGTTAAATTATATATTAATATTGATTGTTTTGCAAGGAAAAAGTGAAGGCGTAGTGATTGACGGTGCATGTTCACGTAATGGCGTCAACTGAAGGGAATGGACTTAGTGGACTTAGTGGACGATGTGGACGATTATATTTTCTCTTGCTGTCCACTCGAGACGATTGCAAAAGTAAAATCGTGTTCCAGAACCGAATCCGTCGCCAAAAAAAGATTGTTTTTTGCTAACGAGCTGATTCTAGGTACATGTTCAGGGCATATGCAGCCTGCCGCGGTAGCGGCCTAAGAGATTAGCCCCGGGTTCCGCTAATCGCTCCACCCGGAGCTAATCTCTTAGACCGCTACCGCGGCAGGCTGCATATGCCCTGAACATGTACGATTCTAGACAAACCAATGATATTTGATAATAAGTGGGTATTCCAGCCATCGTCGCTCAGGGCGTTGCCCTAAGCAATACGACTCAAATATCCTAAAAATATATTGTCACTTATGCAATCGTCTCACTCAGTCCATGCAGTCCATTAAGTCCATGCCCTTAAGTTGACACCATTGTTTGAACATGTGCGTTTATGTAAATAAACATCTTCGATTTGGAATTACTTCTTAGCTTTAATTGCTTGTTCTTGCTGTACGGGCTGCAAGTTGGATGTTTCTCATCAACGCTTCTCGCTGGGTACTAAGTCCTCCAGGCAAGGAGCGCTGCTCTGTGGATGGTGGAAGAGGTGAAACCTGCTGCGGAACTACGTCTAGAGAGTGTGCAGGGGAGGAGGGACTCAGGATGTGGTGTTGGCCGGGAAGCCTCACAGAGCTGTTTGTCGCTTTAGAGGCTAGTCCTGGTTGTGGTCTGGTCGGGTGTGTTTGCAATAGGCGCCTGTGAAATATTCTTTCAGCTTTAGCTTGCGCTTTCCTTGAATCTTGAGGGGGTGGGGCTATAGGTTGTATCTGCGGCGATGCGTTTGCATACAAGTTAAGGGGGAGAAAGTCGGGTATTAAAGATTTGGCGTCAGAGAATTCTTCTCTACCCTGGGAGGACTCTGGATTCGTGTGTAAAGAACTTTCAGGTGCAAATAGGGCATTCCAACAGCGAATTGGAGCGTGTGGTGGATGTGTATGTGAGCGCTGTCTGAATGATTCAGCGGTGATAGCACTGGGTTCTATTGGTAAATGTGGTGTCAGTGACGGTACTAGAGGCGTACCAGGGCGTGATTCAGGAACAATGACTTCAATTGAATTCTCTGAAAGCAATCTCGGAGGCAGTGTAGGCGGCACTTCGAAAATCAGTGTAGCGTCTCCTGTGGTTTCTCGTGAAAGTGGCTTGGGTGGCGAGGACAATGGAAACCCGTAAAGACTGACCTGAGGATTTAGTGTAGCGCTATTTGGACCCGACATATTTTTCTCTACTTTTGAACTTGTGTTTTACGAAAACTTAGGCTCATTTGTGTGATGAACCAAAACTTATATAAACAATCTATTTAAATAAATTCATTTACAACATCTAGCTCTAGAAGCCTTCTTAGAAAAAGTTTGTACTGTGGTGTCTGGTAATTATTATTTATTTATTCACGATGTCTTGTTGTACGAAGCCCTGAGTTTTTTAAATGTATTTTAGGAAATCTCGTTCTGGTGCTAGTCTGCACTAGGTTAGTTTTGGCATCTTGATGTACATGCGCCGAGACTAGCTTGCGTTGCACACAAGCTTCATTGGCGGGGTCACCGCTTACTTCCTCAAGGGGGTTTTCGTTTTCGGTATTTAGAAAACGTTTTTTGTTTTCTAAGTTTGTCCGATCTAATCTGGCTTTTACTGGCTTTGCTTTGGTATCCTGATAGACATGTGCGGAGATTTGTCTGCGATGGGCGCCAGCTTCATTGATGGGGTCTCCTCGTATTTCCTCGAGGGGGTTGCGGTTATCATTTAGAACAAGATTGCTCTTAACTGATTGTGAGGTGACTAGCTGCTCAATTCTTCTTTGTCTCCGTGTCTTAGGTGATTTTTGCTGTTCATCTACTTCAAGCATGATTGCGGCCTCAGAAATGCCACTCGGGGAAAAGGGGCTGTCGGAAATTGGGCTAGGCTCTTCATTGAAGGGAGCCTCAAGTGCAGTTGCTTGGGACGCGGATGGAGCAGGTGTTAAGGAGGGGAGTAATCTTCTTTCTCCGTTTAAAGGTGGGGAGTTTGGAAAGAGGTGGTGTGATAGTAAAGTTTCAGTGGCCACACGGGTTATCTTAGGGCGGTGTGCACCGGTAGTTGTTGGAAGACAACTGGGCTGTTGAACAAGAGATGGTAAGAAGCAGGGTGATTTTCCTGCTTTTATAAGTGCTGACATAGTTTATTTACTTTTTTTTGTTTTTGTCTTTAAAGATTGTTAATTGTTTAATTGTATAAGATTATTTAGTATTATATATTACTTATCAATTTTATACTATCTAAATTTTTAACGGTGCATGTTCAGGCAATTCCGTCAACTTAAATAAATTTTTATTAAAAAGGCGCTTGGACATGGACGAACAGGACGAATTGGACTACCTGGACGGAATCGGAATGAGTTGTCCAGTTCGTCCAGGTAGTCCAATTCGTCCTGTTCGTCCATGTCCAATTGAAGATAAACTAGCCCCAATTTTTGGTTGTAAATATTTTTTAAGTTGACACCATTGGGTGAACATGTACTTTAAACGGGCTTCAGTAAATGGCTAAGCCCCTTAAAAGTTAAAAAAAGATTATTTACGAGAACTGTAAATGTAATATAATAATATTTGAGTAAAAGGAAGTGTGATGCCACAAAAACTAACCATCTTCGTTTTAGCACTTTATTTGATTTTCTGTGGATTAGTGGTTAGTGATCTCATCTTTGCACAATCTAAGGAGGCGAGCATGAAACTAGCATCTACCGCCTTTAGTCAAGGCCAACCCATCCCTAAAAAATATACATGCAGCGGTGAGAATGTGTCTCCGCCCTTAGCATTTAGTCAAGTGCCTGCCAGTACGCAAACCTTGGCTTTGATTGTCGACGATCCTGATGCTCCAGGTGGAACTTTTGATCATTGGATTGTGTGGAATCTGCCGGGTGATACACGCGAATTATCTGAAGGAGCTACAGTTTCAAAGCAAGGGACGAATGGCTTTGGCACCGTAGATTATAAAGGACCGTGTCCACCGCCCGGAAAGGAGCATCGTTATTTTTTTAAGGTGTATGCACTTGACACGCAGCTGAAATTATCGGAAGGCATTTCTAAGAGGCAGTTAGAGGCGGCGATGGAAGGGCATATATTGGCGCAAGGGGAGTTGGTTGGCACTTATAAGAGGTAACAATGACAGATTTTTCCACAGATCTAAATCAATGGTTCTATGATTCGACAAATTTGATGAACGACTTTGTGGAAAAAATTGAAGCTTGCCAGCCAGAAAAGTTGAAAGCTAATACGGGTGAAGCAGATAAATTTACGGCATTGGTTTCTAATCTTGAAGATATGCTGTTTGATACCCAAGTTGAATTGAAAGGACTTGACCAGTTCCGTGTTAAACATATCGAGCCAGAGATGTTGAATGAGATGAATTCAGCCTTAACTGATATGAATGAAGTATTAGCCGAAATTGATCTTGATATTGAAATGCCCATGGAATCAGGGATGGGGGGGGATGAGGCGAGTACCCCATTTTTAAATGTGATCAAAGAAGTCAAAGATCTACTAGCTACCATCGAAGAACTTAAAGAAACACGCGGCCAGAAAGTCGCAACGATCGAAGACATGGATTCTGATGGAGGAGAAATCATAGAATTCACCATGCGCCTAGAATCTAGGGCCTTTAAACATCGCCATGCGATTCCTTCCAAGTATTCCTATGCGGGAGAAAACATCTCTCCCTCACTCATTTTTAAGTTAGCTCCAGAAGCCACAGAGAGCTTTGCGTTGCTCTTTGAAGATTTAGATGCGCCAAGAAGCCAAAGTATGCACTGGCTCGTGTGGAATATCTCTGCTGATTGTGAAGAATTGCCAGAAGGCTTTCATGGTTATCAGCAAGGTGTAAACTCATTTGGTGAAGCCGCCTATCATGGTCCCAAGGCCATCCCAGGGAAGCGGCACCGTTTTGCCTTTAAACTCTATGCGCTAGATAAGACTTTAGAGCTGGCTAACGATGTCTCGTACCATCAGTTTAAAGCGGCCATTCACGGTCATATTTTGGCCAAATCAGTGCTCATCGGCACATTCTAGGTTGTGGCTGCGGGCGGTTTAGTACAATACCACCAGACTAGGGATACACCCCCAAGAGTGGTGAAGAAGGGGTATTGTTGCACTAAGGCGATACTTAGAGCGGATATTGTGGCTAGAGCGATACCTGTGGCAGCTCCATAACCTATGGCTTTAAAAAGTTTGTGTGGCAAGGTTTCGTTTTTATTTTCAACAACCTGGTATAAACCGATACCAATTCCACAGAATAATGAGGCTATGATTG
>JABDFJ010000022.1 GCA_013286645.1 Chlamydiota bacterium
CCTTTAGGCCCTTTAGGTCCCTTAGGTCCCTTTTTCTGCATGGCTTCGCTTGACGCTTAGCGCTCGCGGGCTCTGTTTTTTAGAGGTGATTCCTCACACGCTATTTTTCTTCTTCCTGTTTTCACGGGTTTTTCGTATGGTACAAGATAGCAAACTAAATTCTTGTTCATTATGACTGAAATTCACGATTCCTCGAAGTCGAAACAAATTCGTACTTTATTGCTGGTCTTCGGCACAGCCATAAGTGCAGCTGTGGTTTTTGCCCTGGTGATGTTGCACTATTACGGCCCAAGTGGGGCCTATTTGGCAAAAAATGCTTTGGTAGATCCTTCTAATATTGGCGCCATCCATTTTGCGGAAAACAATTCCCGTTCTGGAGAAAACTCCCATTATGTCTTTGATCGCTTTGAGTTTTCGTTTTTCCAAAAAGCTGAAAAACAGTGGAAAAAACAGACTATCGATATGCAGCAATATGCAGACTTCTATACGTTAATCGGGGATGAACTAAGCCTAACATCTGTGACTGATGAGATCGTCACCACCTTCAACAAAGGCCATCCTGCTAGCCTGATAGTGAAAATTCGTCAAGGAAATAGCCCACAACCTCTCGTTAAGGACCTATTGAAAGTCGATTTTGCTGAAGATAGCGATTACTTTCGGATCCAACTGCGTGAAACAGGGCCTCTTGAACGCTGGGCTTACTATCATCGTCCAGACATTTATCAAGATGTCATGCAACTATTTGTGAAATCGCCATGAATGTAAAAGCACGATTCTTATTTCTCGGGACAGGGGGATCTATGGGGGTTCCTTTGATTGGATGCTCTTGTCCAGTGTGTTTATCTCCATCTCCATTTAATAAGCGCTTGCGTTCTTCTGCACTTTGTACTGTTGGTGATAAGTGTTTTTTAATCGATTGTGGGCCTGATTTTAGAAGTCAGGCATTAACGCACCACATCGATAGATTGGATGGTGTGCTATTTACACATGCACATAACGATCATACAGCCGGCATGGAAGATTTGCGTATCTTTAATTGGCGCACCGATAAAGCGTTGCCTTGTCTTTTGTCGATAGAAACCGCGGATGATATCAAAAGAAGGTATTATTACATTTTTGAACCTGAAGGGGATGAAATCTATCGTAAAATGTTGGCTCGTTTTGATCTAGAGTATCTTGTAGGGGATCGCGGTACTCTGAATTTCCAAGGGATGCCTGTTGGGTATTTCACTTATGCACAGGGTGGGATGCGTGTCAATGGATTTAAACTAGGTAATTTAGCTTATGTTTCAGATATTCGCGATTATGATGAGTCCATTTTTGAAGAGCTCAGGGGAGTCGACATTCTGGTGATGAGTGCCTTGCGCTATTCCGCTTCCCATATGCATTTTAGTGTCGATGAAGCGGTCGCTTTTTCCAAAAAAGTAGGCGCTTCGCATACCTGGTTAATGCATGTGGCGCATGAGCTAGATCACGATGAAGCCAATGCCTATTTGCCTGAGAATATTCGTATGGCTTATGATGGCTTAGAACTGAATTTTGATATCAATATGAGCAAGTGATTGTGAGGAAGGGATGTTGCAACGATTAATTTCTGAGCAGGAATCGTTTAGCTTTTTCGAAAAAGAACCACCTAGGGCGTTGCTCGTCTCTGTTTATAAGGGAGGGGGGACTGTTCCTCGTGAGATTTGTGAAGAACATCTCCAAGAACTATCTTTACTAGCCGAAACGTTTGGTATAGAAGTTGTACATAAAACCCCTTGTGTGATTAGGCGTTATGATGCAGCCACCTATGTGACAGAAGGAAAGCTTCAAGAGCTTGTTGATTTAGCCAAAGAACACCATGTCAACTTGGTTGTCTTTGATGATGAATTAGCCCCCAGCCAGCAGCGTAACTTAGAAAAAGCTTTTGGCGTTTCTGTCATCGACCGTACAGAAGTGATTTTAGGGGTATTTGCCCAACGTGCACAAACTAAAGAAGCTCGATTACAGATTGAACTAGCACAGGTAAAATACCAAGCTCCTCGTTTAAAGCGGATGTGGACGCACCTTTCGCGACAGCATGGCAGTGGTGGATCTGGTGGAGGAGGTGGCTATCTCAAAGGGGAAGGGGAAAAGCAAATTGAGATAGATAGGCGCATCATTAAGCGAAAGATTGATCTTCTTAACAAAGAGCTTGAAGAAGTCAAGGCCTATCGAGAGACACAGCGTCTTTCACGCCAGAGAGCAGAAATTCCTGTCTTTGCGATTATTGGATATACCAATGCTGGTAAATCAACCCTTCTTAATGCTCTGACGCAAGCAGGAGTATTTGTTGAAAATAAACTTTTTGCCACCCTAGATACGACCACACGCAAGTTTTCACTTCCAAACAATCAAGAAGTGTTGCTTATTGACACAGTAGGTTTTATCAGAAAGCTACCTCATCTGCTCGTTGCAGCTTTTAAAAGTACACTTGAAGAAGCTTTTCAGGCAGATTTTCTATTGCATCTTGTTGATTTGAGCCATCCCATGGCAGAAGAGCAGGCAGAAACGACTTATGAGGTACTTAAAGAGCTCAATGTCGAGAATACACCCATCATTACGGTGCTGAATAAAGTCGATTT
The DNA here is from genome assembly GCA_013286645.1 of Chlamydiota bacterium. Taxonomy (GTDB): domain Bacteria; phylum Chlamydiota; class Chlamydiia; order Chlamydiales; family Parachlamydiaceae; genus JABDFJ01. The sequence continues at coordinate 2,607 of JABDFJ010000022.1, forward strand.
ATGCGCAGACTCTGCAGCCATCAACCGCTTCCGCATTAAGTATCCCAAAAGCATTCCCATCTCAGCATTGAATAAAATTGGGTTTGAATACCTCCAAGAAATGATGGTTCAAGAGCTGAGTAAGCGGCGACAGGTTGTCTCTTTGCGAATCCCACAAAGTGAGTATGCTGTGGTAAGCGAGGTTATTCGTCTTGGAAACGTCCTCCAACAAGATTATGAAGAAAATGATGTTTTGTTACGCGTTGATCTGCCAACAAGTGCAGTCGCACGCTTACAAAAGTATTTGCAGAAATCATGACTGAGCTTCAAAATATTTATTCCATCCAACACCTTCCTGAAGAAGAACGTCCACGTGAACGGTTAATGAGGCATGGGGTTGAATCTCTTTCCGTAGCGGAGTTACTAGCGATCATTTTGGGAAGTGGCACCAAATCAACACCCGTGTTGCAACTGGCACAAGCTATCATCAATCGCTTTGGCACATTGCAGCAGTTGGCCGACGCCACAGTGCAAGAGTTGTGTCAAGTGAAGGGGATTGGTCTAGCTAAGGCTATACAACTCCGCGCCGCCTTTAGTTTGGGTACGCGTTCGATGCGATATCAAGTCGCCCCAAAATATAAGATTGAACATCCGGTGCACGCCTATCATTTAGTCAAAGACGAGCTCTATGGTGAAAAAAGAGAGCTTTTTATCGTTATTTTGCAAGATGTCAAAGGGTGTGCGATAGGAAACCATACCGTTGCGATTGGTACGCTTACACAAGCTTTGGTGCATCCAAGAGAGGTGTTTTATCCTGCTATCAGACATAAAGCTGCAAGTCTCATCCTGGCGCACAACCATCCCAGTGGGGATTTAACCCCCTCGTCGCAAGATTATGATTTGACAAAGCAACTAATTGAGGTCGGTCGCGTTATTGGTATTCCTGTTAACGATCATTTAATTATTAGCGATCAGGGGTATCTTTCTTTGCGTCAAAGAGGTATTGTTTTCGATTAATTTGGGAACCGACGTGCGTAATATGAGTTAATTTGACATCGAGAACGTTATGAATCCGACAAGCGCACTTTTAACACCTGTTTATGCGCAATTTAAGCATGAGTATCCAGAAAATCCAATAGACCTTCCTCCTGCAGTTGAGGTGGCAAAACGACGTCTACTTCGCAAATCGGACTCTTTTGCTCTAAAAAATCCTGCGACTTTTGCAGCCGCACATCCTCATGCAAACGGATCCTTTTCAGCAGTATTAAAGAAAACACAAGATGTCGCCCTTAGCGTATTGAAATGGGCGGCAGATACACGCGTAGTTGTCTTTTGTGCCGCAGGTATTTTGAAAATTTCGCGTAGCGCCATTACCTGGGGAGGGCCTTCTGAAAGCAGTATAAAGCAGATGGATAGGGTGATTGAAGAGCTGAGCGGACAACCACAGCTTGCTAAAATTATTCACGCTACAGCCCCACTTGTGGCGAGATTGCTCCAACAACAGCTGATAAAGCTGAATTTATATGAGGGGTTGAATCTCTTTTTGAAAGAGGAACATACCTCTTTGACAGGTTTAGTCGATTTCTTAATGTCGAAGATGTATTCCAATATCGCGCGAAGCATTAAAAATAGTTCGATAGAGACTTACGAGGGTGCTAAACAAAACGTCACGTTCGTAGACGTTGTTAGCTGCCTAATCAAAGTTGTCAATGCTCACCTTCCTCATATTAGAGTTTGTGTTGAATCGGTTGAAAAAATCACTGATCCTCAAAAGCGGGAGAAAAAGCTGTGTGAATTATTTACCCATTTAGTTGACGATTTCTTGTTATTAGCGCTGCCACAAGGCGAAAAGGAATTGCCTATCGCTGATCTAGGATTTATATCACAAAAATTCTGGGGCAAGATAAAGACGCGTTTGTTACCGCTTATTTTCTTAGATGTTTATAAGCAATTAGCAAGACCGCTAAAATGTGAAGCTAAGCCTTCTTTACTAGCGCGTCAAGGAGGAGAATCGCTTGTTTCATTAGCTGAGTTATTGGGAGAAAAAGCTGGCGAGGTCTTGCCTACTCTTTGTGTGAGCGATAATTCGTCAGTCTTTTCATCAAGCTTCATGGGGATGGTCACTGAAAGTTTTACTTCATCTTTGAGAATTTCGGAAGCTGTAAAACATTGGCTACGTGATTGGATTAGAGGAGAGATCTCTGCGCTGGGTCAAAGCACCAATAGCGATATTAAAAATATGTGGATGTTCTTTGGAGCATATCTTGAACCAGTATTGATCCATATTTTTTATCATATGTCGGGGATGCCAGCTTCTCCCACTCCTTTCAAAGGGGTTACGCCGGATGCTCTAGGGATTATGACCATGCGCGTACTTACTGTGTGCAGCTCATTTTTCAACGCCTCTCATACAGCGATCGAGGAACGTATAGCTGCTTTGAAGTCTGCTAAAAAAGATTTTCTCAACGATCAAATCCTTTTAAATCTCTTCTTGCCTCTTACAGAAGATCTTATCCATATGATGGGGTTAGAGCGCCCAGAGTGCTGGCCTCTACCTGATTTCCTCAAGGACGTTGCTCATAAACATTTGAAAGAGAAGTTGCCGCGCTTTTTGCTCAAGCAATATCTTGCTATGACAAATAGCCAGGTTAGCGATAAAGAGACGCGGGAAAAATTGCGTTCTATTGTCTTTGACTCGCGCAATTTGGAAGATCCCGCGATCACGACCAAGGTAGTGACAGCCTTGCACCAAAAGGGGGTCTCAGGCTCCACGAGCCTCTTCACAGAATTTTATCAGGCACTTTGGCACTCATCAGGTACTGAAAATATCGCAAAAGCGCTCGAGGCGATGTGTGCGGCGGTTGCCAATGACTCTGTAAATGCTGCTATGCGACACTTCGGCATTAATTCGCAGCCCATCTTGAATGTCAATAGCAATCGTTTCATGAGTCAAGCAACGCAATATTCCAAAAAATGGGTCGAATCAACGCTGCTGGGGATATTAGTGAATGTGCTTGAATCTGTGGATAATAAGACACAATTTAATGAAACTGGTCATGCAAAGCAGTTTCTTTTGTTAAATGTGATCCAAGGTTTGGTTGGTATTTTTGATAGAGGATTAGCTCATGTGACTGATAAAATCAAAAATATCCCCTATCACCCTATTAAAGAGCAGCGACTATATTCACAAGAGATCCGTAATGTATTTGCTCCTTTAGCTGACGAGCTCCATGCCCTCAGTGGAATCAATCCTTTAAACCTATTACCCTTAGATGGGTTACCTTCAGCTGAGAATGTGAAAGAAATGTTGTGGACAGCTGTGCGTATGACAGTTTTGCCTGATTTCTTAGCGACAATCTATTCAGAAATATCTTCTTGGATGAATCAACAACAACGCACTCAGGCGCAATTGGAGCAATGTTACCATACTACTCACCCCAAATGGGCAGCTCATGTGTTGGCTAAATATACAACGGATTTCATACGCCACTATTTGCGGGCTTATAGCAAGGACACGTCAGAGGCTTTTCTCAAGACTTTGCTCGACTATATGACTAATTCTGATGCTGCTCATAGTGCGGAAAATGCGGCGTTGCTAAGAAATCAAAGTGCTGCAATTAGAGCAATGCTTGATAACAATGTACGTCAATTTGGGGAAAGCTATGATGTACAAGTCGTGCACTTATGGCCAGCCCTTACATTGTATCTAGAAGCAATATTTTCCAAGATCATCGCAGGAATTTCGAAAACAATTCAAGAAGCACAAGATGTGAATCCAGATTTGTTAATTGATTTGGCTATTGGCATGTTAGGCGATATGGCCGAATATTTCAAAGTGATTAATCGGGTGATAGGGGAGTGCGGAAAAGGGAGCAATTCGCAGTTGCCCTCATCGGTTATTTTAGCAGCTTTTGGATCTCATCTGCATGGTGGGGTGCCGCTTGATCCGGAAGCATGTGAAGAAGAGAAGCAACGCGTGCGATTGGAAGGGCATTTCATTCCACTAACAAATAAGTTATTAGAGTTGGCAAATTTATCGGCTTCCGACTTTCCTCTGCCTTCGGCTCTAAAAGAGCCGATAATGGAGTTAGTTTTGGGTAAAATCTTACCCAATGCTCTGATGCAAGCGAATTTGACTATTCTAGAACCCCGTGTGCTCGATGCTTTGTTGTTAAATTTTATCCAGACGTTACATGAGGCGCTAAAGGAAATTGATTCTAACCCCAAAAAGGCGATGGCGGTGGTTGAACGCGAAGTTGATCCGAAGCAAAAAGCTCTTAACGCAACTTGCGGTTCTCTTGTTTTGCAGCTCGTTAAGCTTATACCCGACAGCATGGTGCAATATGTTTTTATGAAAGAAAAGGTGCAAAATATGAGCGCAGAAACGATAGGGGAGTCTTTGATGCCTTATCTATCGCGCTTCAAAATACTTAAGCTTGTCGATATGATACTGTTTTATGGGATGTTGAACTTTCATCCTTCCAGATGGGTTGGTAAGGAAGGAAGTGAAGAACTTCGCCCTTTGAAAGCAATAAAAGGGCCAGACGGTACGTTTGAATTTAAGTCGGCCCCAAAATTCAAATTTGTTTTTCCAGAAACACAAGCGGCGGTCAATGAAGCTAAAGTGAAGCTAGAGAGTGACGCACAAAAGACCCACACGCTATTGCGAAACAAATTTACTGAGACAATTAGCGATCAACTACGCATAAAAATGTGGAATTACATTAAATCCTTGTGGGATAACTTTCAGTCCATTTTAGATGATTTTATCGAAAGAGCATTCCCAGGAAAAGGTCTTAAAGTCAAAGCTGTGATCGACACGATCTTTCACAAAATATTCATCGATATGATTGGTGCTGTCATCGCTTTTTTTATTGTGCCGATGATCAACAAAATTCAGTACTTTATTGATAGGGGGTACATTGAAAAACGCGCTGAAAGCTTGATCAAAAGCCTCCATTCAGAGACGATTGAACACCTTATCTACAAGTGGACCGATCGTCTGATTATTTCCTTGAGCCTATCCCCTCACAGAGGCGTATAATATGATGAAGCCAACAATTCTTTCGAGCGCCAACGTCATCAAACTCATTCCACCCACCATATCAAAGGAAACCATTCTGCAAAAGATGGTGGGTACAAGGCCTATGCGTGAGGGGTCTATCAATTTGTCTGTAGAGGAATATGCTCATGCTAGCCACAAGAAAACCATCGTCAATTGTTATGGGCATGGTGGATCAGGTTTTACCACGCTCTTTGGATCTGTGGATGCCGCCATAAAGCTATTTATCAAAACAAATCCTAGTAAAAAGTCGCCTATCCGAGTCATCGGCGCTGGTTGTATAGGCCTTACAGCTGCTATTGAATTAAAGCGTCAGGGATATCAAGTAGCAGGTGTAACTGCTGAGACCCTCTATGAGATTCCTTCATGGGTGGCTGCAGGATATTTTGCCCTGGTTTCTGTCAAAACGGCCCCCCAAGAGCAAGAGTCTATGAATCGAGTTGGTATGGAGACATTCTTTACTTACCAAAAGATTGCCAAAGGAGAGCATGCTTATATTTCACAGCATGCTGTGCGTACCTTACCCGTGTATTGTGGACATGATACTGAATCTGGTGTAGAGGTCTTAGAAGCTAGTGGATTAATACCTCCTAAAAAAGACGTGATCCTTGATTTTGGTAATGGGGTGATTCACCCTCATTTTTTCGAATATTGCACTTATTTTACCAATGGAATCACCGTCATGCGACAGCTGCATGCTGAGATAAAGCGACTGAATATTCCTTTGAGAATACAGAAAATTCATGATTTTGACGCTGTTGTCGAGCCATATATTTTTAATTGTTCCGGACTTGGTGGAAGGGAATTGAATAAAGACCCCTTGATGATACCTGTACGAGGGCATTTACTTGCGTTAAATGAAAAAGCTGGCTTAGCACATATGAACTACATGATTTATACTAAAGTGAAGCAAGGTGAGGGGGATGAGTATGTCTATATGTTCCCCAAAGACAGCATTGTAACAGAAAAACATCCCGAGGGTATCCCTTGTCATGGTATTCTGGGTGGCACGTTCATGCCACATGTAGATAGTTTTTCTCTTGCTCAGCAAGATGAGATCGATCGACTTGCATTCAAAAAAATGGTAGACCGCGCTTCTTTATTTTTCTTCGGTAAGATTTCCAAATAAAACAAATTATTTTGAATTAGTAGTAAGTTTTATTTTTATCTGTTTACGAAAGACCTCTTAGGTTAATTTAGCGTTATTCTTCGACTAAATTTACGCATAACTCAATTTTTTCTTGTCTACTATGTAAAATTTCGTTATACGCTATGGCATTATTTTTTTTCATAGAAGAGGTTAAAAAAACTATGTGTTCTACATGTCCACAGTGCGATTCTAAGTCTTATAAAAGAAATGGCTATACACGACATGGAAAGCAAAATCATCGCTGCTTAGATTGTGGTCGTCAGTTTTCTCTGGAACCTGATGAATTTGTAACAATTGACCATAATGAGCTTTTGACTAATATCATAGCAGAGGAACAGCCATAACCCCTTTATTGAAATGAGTTTTTTGCCGAATCCATTTAAGCTATTGTCGATCCAAAAGATTTGGGATTTTGCGGCGCACAATGCATTTACTGATTTAATCTATTTCCAAGGTCGTTGGCTATGCACCTTTCGTGAATCTGACGACCATGTCTTTGGTGAAGATGGCATTATTTACATCATTGCTAGCGATGATGGTAAAGAGTGGCAGTCTATTGCATGCATATGTGAGCGTGGAGTGGATTTGCGCGATCCTAAGCTATCGGTAACTCCCGATGGTCGTCTGATGCTACTTGTGGGAGGAACTGTTTATGATGGAAAAACTTATGTTTTGCGTCAGTCTAGGGTAGCTTTTTCTGTTGAAGGGGAACATTGGACACCCTTCACTTTTATCTTAGAGCCGCACGAATGGTTGTGGCGTGTCACATGGCATCAAGGGAAAGCCTATGGTGTCTCTTATAGAAATCATGACATAAAAAGCTTAAAAGAGGTGTGGGTCGTTACTCTTTTTGAAAGTGATGATGGCGTAAACTATCGAGCTATTACCTCATGGGACATTTCTGGCTATCCTAACGAGGCTACAGTGCATTTTCTTGCCACAGGGCAAATGGTGGTTTTGTTGCGCAGGGATGGTCCGGATGATAATGTCGCATGGATTGGCTGTTCTTCACCACCGTATCGCGATTGGAAATGGCAGCCCACTCACTACTATTTTGGTGGCCCGAATTTCCTGATCCTTGAAGATCAGACGATGTGGGCAGCAGGGCGTGTGTTGATTAAGACACCCTATGGGAGACAAACCAAGACGGTTTTAGCTGCTATGGATTTGGGGCAGCTCAGGCCACTAGTGACCTTGCCCAGTGGTGGCGACACAGGTTATCCTGGCATGGTATATCGGGGTGGTGAATTTTGGATTAGCTATTATTCAAGCCATGACAAAAAAGCTGCTATTTATCTTGCGCGCTTAGGCTTTACCTAGAAATCATTCTTCCCCCTTGCCCTTGCTCCTGCCCCTGTCCTTGCCCGTACTATTTAGCTGTAAGTCATTTGAGCATTATCGCCTGATTTTATTTTCAACGCAAAGGAGGGCAAAGTTCGCAAAGGCGCAAAGAAAAGGCATGTCTCATGCAAACAGTTCTCTAGCTTAGAAAGCAATATGTTAATTGACAGCTAGCTTAAGATGATATGTATGTTAACTCCAGCTCTTTTGGATTGCTGAGGCAATCTAAAAGCGGGCTCAGCAAACATCGCTTAGAGCGATGTTTGCGTAATTTTTGTCTGCGACGCTTTTATGTTCTCATAAAATAAAAGCGTCGCAGACAAAAAGTATGTTAGCAGCGCCCTAAGCGCTGCTAACAATGCCCCTCTTTTAGATTGCCTCAGCAATCTAAAAGTGCTGGAGTTTGCATCCATAAGATCTTAGGACCGCTACATGTAGCATCTTGCATTCTAAGCTTGAAACATGTTTGCATGAGACATGCCTTTTCTTTGCGCCTTTGCGAACTTTGCCCTCCTTTGCGTTGAAAATAAAATCAGGCGATAATGCTCAAATGGCTTACAGCTAAATAGTGCGGGCAAAGGCAAAGGTGGGGAATATTTTTATATCCATTTTTAATAGTCAATATTATATATTTTATTTATATATAATTTGTGTTAGAATTACTATTATTGTATGTAATTTTGTGGAGTTTTTATGGCGTTAGTATCAAAGATTGATTGGGCAATGGTGGAAGGGCTGTTGCCTGTGATCGTGCAATCGTCGCAAGACAATGAGGTGTTAACACATGGGTATATGAATGAAAGAGCTCTCATCCACACTTTAGATACAGGCCGAGTGACCTTCTTTTGTCGCAAACGGAGAACACTTTGGACTAAAGGCTCCGAAGAGGGACATTTTTTTCAAGTCAAGGAAGTATTACTAGACAGCGATCAAGATACACTTCTCATCCGCGTAGATCCAAGTGGAACGATAAGGCATAAAGATTCTCTTTCGTGTTTCAAAAAACAGCCAACTCCCATTAATTGTTGCGATATTGCAGCTCCCACTTTTTCTACTTTGGCTGAGGGGCAACATCTTACAAGAGCACCTCTCCCACCAAAATCATCCTGTCAAGGCAATAGTTTTGCTTATGTTGTGAGCCAGAATGCTGCAGCTGATGAAAGAAATCCTCCATATATCTCTAAGCTGGAAAATATCATTGAAGCAGGAATACAAAGTAAACAAGGTTCAAAGCAAGCATATCGTTTCTATTCACAAGGCAAACAGCGCCTGGCGCAAAAGCTTGGTGAAAAGGCTGTAGGTCTTGCTGTTGCAGGTGCATTGTCAGATACAACTAAATTGCTTGAAGGCAGTGCTGATTTAGTTTTCCATTTGTTAGTACTGCTTAAAGCCCATGATGTCAAATATCAAGATGTTATCGAAGTCTTAAAAAAGCGTGAAAGCATTTGCAATGATCCAGAAAATACTCCCGATGATAACGAAAGTTAAAATAAAGGGGAGCCCAAGACAATACCGATTCCGCATGTGGTATTGGCAAGTAAATTGAATTTTTCTTTATAAATCCAATTCGCCCACATATTACATAGTACTATCGTTGATACTGCAAAACAGGGGAAGAGAATCACCTTTTCAGCAGGAAATGCCCATTGGGTGGCTAGAAGAATGCAAAATGTGGATGCGGCATTTGTTACACCAGCCATAGAGCCATAGATCATTTCTGAAGGGTGCGGCTTGGTTTTGTGCAGCGCACAAATAACTAGTTGAAATACTAGTGAAGAGGCAAACTGTGCTGGCATGAACCACACGTCTTCAACTTTTGTTATCGATAAGGCTGAAGGGAAATTGTAGAGTGTGTCACTGTCAAAAAGTATGCTACGGGCTTGCATAATTGTAAGCGCAATAATTTGTACACAGAAACACCCTAACGCGTACTTTAGCCACTTTCGAGGTGATGAAAGAGGATTTTCTGCGTCGTTTTTTGTCCCTATGCACAGCCCTATGAGCACCATTACAATGCCAATTAACTGTAGATATGAAAACGAAAAACCGAAATCGCTGCCAAATATCGCAAATAAGATGGCTCCAGGAAAGATTGAACTGACATTTTGAAATGTGAAAGTTAGGCCTGCTGGTCCACATCGAAGTGCACGTGAGATCAGGACCATCAAAAGCACGTTAAAAATGCCAACAATGCTACCTAATACTACTACGATGGCTTTTGGAGGCACTTTCCATATCTGATGGCAGATCACCAATGATAGTAAGAAAGAGACTAAATAATAAAAAACTACGTAGGTGTTAATATTAAATTTGGGTCCGGTATCCGAGCTACTCTTATGAAAGAAGAAATTGGAGATTGAAGCACATAATCCTGAAAGGAGTGCAAATGTTAATGCATTCATAAATGAATAGTAAGGGAATTACCCGGTTTTATTTTTATCGTGGAATGAAGCAGAGAGGAAGAATTCGTCTAAATATCCAAGTTTTGTGGCGAATAGGTGCTGGATATCGCCTTTGATACGTTCTAGCAATTCACGTTGTTGTGTTGGTGGGGTGAAAGGTAAATCGATGGTAATATGAATTTTGTTTTTTTTCATTGCTATGCGACAGGGGATGTCGTTTGAGGGAAAAAGCTCTTTAAAATATAATGTCAAGTGTTGTTGGATGATTGCTGTTTCGATTTTAATGGCACCAACGCCAGAACGGATATGATAATACTGATGTCGAGCATTGAGCAAAATATTGGCGATGATGGCACTTCCCACAACGATGAAGGCAAAGCCAAAAAGCGAAATCGCAAGCGCATCTTCCAGAATAAAGTGGATGAGCTTATATCTGATATCAGCCGACCATGGAATCATGATGCTGATAAGACCGATTAAGACGAAGAAGAGTGCTATGACTAAGCTGATTAATGAATGAAAAAGGTTGCTCATCACCTAACCGCATGTGGTATAAGCAGGTATGCTTTTGTAAATGGGCTAAATGGGCTAAAATTCATCGTTATATTCATCTTCAAGACTATCGACGTTAGCACTGGGATGTGAGGAAGTAGTTCCGACGTTTGAAGCGCCTTCTTTTTTAAGCTGATCTGCTGTGATCACATTTTTGAAAACGATATGCACATTTGAGACATGCAAGCCTGTTAGCTTGGTGATCTCTTGAGTACATAACGTTTGGATTTCTTCAGCCTTTTCAGGGATGCTGCAACCATAGCACACGTTGACTTCAATTTTAACATTCACAGAGCGATTTTTATTGTCTTGCTCAACATAGATGCCTTTAATCCCTTCTAGGGTGCCTCGATCGAAGATGTTGTCGATGAAGTTGCCTTCTACAAGCGCTATCCCTTCGACACGTGAGAGGCATTGTAGCACAATCCCTTGAAATACACGGTTTTCAATATCGCGTACGTAAAGGGTTTCTGGTATTTCAAATTCTTTCGTATCGACTTTTTTTGTTTCTATTTTCTTCTTCAGATCGATCATGAGCACACCTTTTAAATTTAAGCCGCATTCACTTGTTGACAGGCCTGTACGGATTATATACTATGCCTTGTTATATACAAACAAGATTGCATCATACTGATTTGCTAAGTTTAGCATCAATATGTAAATATCGAAATCTCAAAAGCAGTAATATATTATGATGATCAGCTTGATTTTATGGATGCTCATTGGTGTGTCGACAGGGTATTTGGCTAGCACCCGTGGTCGCGATCCCTATGCATGGTTTGCTATTGGCATCATTCTTGGTTTGTTTGGGCTGATGTTGCTCTATATACTACCTCCCCTGGATGCAGAGGGCAATCGAATTGCTAGAAGCCCACCTGCATTGTTTTCCCCTATGATCGAAGCTATTGAGGAGCAAGAGGCTGCAGAAAAGCGCCACATGCCACTTCCTACTTATCTTAATCAGGAATGGTTTTGTATCGATAAAAGTCTGCAGCAGCAAGGTCCTATCTCTTTTTTAACTTTGCAAACGCTATGGCGGGAAGGTAAAGTCGATGCTTCTTCTTTCGTATGGAGCGAGGGAATGACGGAATGGAAGAAGATTGCCGATCTCGTAGAGTTAAATCAAGCCCTGGTGCAACCCACTTAAGTCCCCATTTTTCTAAATTTCGTGCCCGTGTGCGTGCCCGTGCCCGTGCCCGACTTTTATCCTACGATTCTTTTAAGGCCATTGAAAAGATCATGGGCTAAAAGTCGGGCACGGGCACGGGCACGGGCACGCACACGGGCACGAAATTTAGGTTATGCAAGAGGTTTAATATATGTAATTTTCACAGGATAAACAGAAAAAGCCATCCACGCAGAAAATCAGTGTGGATGGCTTGAAAACTAGAGTTTTTTTACCAGCTAGACTTGGTCACACCAGGGATGAGGCCCATAGAAGCCATTTCTCTGAAGGTGAGACGAGATAGTTGGAATTTTCTAATAAAACCGCGTGGGCGGCCTGTTAGTTGGCAACGGTTGCGGAGGCGAATGGGTGATGAATCACGTGGCATTTTATTCAATGCTTCACGTGCTGCATGACGTTCTTCTTCGCTGACATTTTGATCAAGGCTTTGTTTCTTAAGCTCTTGGCGCTTGTTCCACTTGAGATTTACCAAGCGTTCGCGGCGTTTTTGTTTTTCGACAGATGACTTCTTCGCCATAGATATCCTTAATTATTTTTTGCGAGCAGGACCTTTTTGCCGTTGCTTACGGTTAGGGTCTTTTTTGTTGATTACATAGAGTCGACCGCGACGACGAACAAGGATATCTCCTTTCGAAGGATCGGCCTTTATAGATGCTTTTACTTTCATGACGTTTTCCTACTTCTTAGCAGCAATTAAGCGTTTGTTATAAATCAATCCTGATTTTCTTTTCAACCATATTTTCATAGAATTTGCATTTTCTTTTTTGGGGTAGTTATGGAAGGGGTTGGCGTTTTAGTGAATTCGAAATTTTTTTGATATTTTGCTATTCAATGCTCAAATCAAGCTTGCTAAGCCGTTGTTTTTAGGGGACACAGGTTGAGTGTGTTCGAATAGTTTTAGTTTTTCTCCTAAATAGCCGTCTAGGTCGTGTTTAAGAGCTTTCCTGTGGTCTTTTAGCTCGCCAATTTGTTTATTGAAATGTATGCTGTCTTTTTTTGGCAGCTTAAGCAGGGCAGGGTCGTTGGTCTGCAAAAGTTTACGAATCTCTGGTGAAAAATCAAGTGCTCGGATGAACGCAAGGTGTGGCTTTCTGACTAATGTATCATAGTTTGGTTTTGGCATCGCGCGGAAAAGGGGATCAGGTTTGTCACCTGTAAGGGCAGCATCAAGCGCCCTGGCTTTCCGAAAGTCAAACCCGTTACGATAATTCTCATAGTCCTTTTCTAACAGATCGATCGCATCGCAAAAGTAATTGCAAGTGGCTTTTAATGAATCGATGTAAGCTTGGTAGTAAAAGGCGATACGCAATGCTGTGGCTTCAGGTCTAGAAGCTGTTTTTAATGTGCCTTCAAATTGACTTGAAATTTCCGTTAAATTCTTCAGTGTTTTGCTGGTGGCATCTTGTTTTTCGTTTTCATTTAAAGCGAGGTGAGGAGAGTTAAGTGCAGTTTCGATCTTACACACAATTTCATTCGTGAGCTCTTCATGAATACCTATACCGAGCACTTGGGCTGTGAGTTTTTCGGTGGGTGAGACTTGCTGTGGAGTAGCTTTTATAGGCTTGGGTGACAGTGGGTGTAGAGGGGGAAGTTGTGCCCTATCAGCTGTGAACTGAGGGAAGGTGGTGGGCTGCAAGATTGTGTGTTGTAAATTAATAGGAGAGTAACGTCGGAGTTGCGTTTGTTTCGAGGATTTGAGCTGAGGCAGGGGCAGGGTAGGTGAGGTTAGACACTGAGCTTGAGGACTCAGGATTAAAGCAAGGGGACTGGAAGCTGACGACATAATTCTTTTCTTTTGCTAAGATATTATAGTTTAAAAGCGAAGATAATACACTGTTTTAAAATAAATTGGAACATTTTTTTTGTTTTAATGAAGGATTAATTAGGTAAAGACGAATTAGAGTATCTGGACTACTTGCGATAATTACAAAAGGCAGGTTACGAGCAAAAAACAGTAGGCTTATGTTTTTACCGAGATTTTTGAGCGCGAAGATCGCGAAGCAAGCGAAGAAAACGCGAAGATTCTTCTATTGTCAAAAACGTTTACAATGTCATGGCTAAATTTCCTGAAAATACAAAGAGCTTTTGTGTAGCTGTTGGCCGATATCCAATAAATAAAAACAATCTTCGCGTTGTCTTCGCTCACTTCGCGATCTTCGCGTTCTATCAAGGGAGGGGTCTTTATCATGTCCTTATCATGCCAATTCTCTTACTCTACCTGCAATTTCGGTTGCAATTTATGGAGGCCATCCTGTATGCTTTCGTTGAAATTGCATTAAAGTTTAAACATCAAGGATCTTAAACGTGAAACGTACATACCAACCGAGCAAACGCTGCCGTAAAGCTGTCCATGGTTTTCGTCAAAGAATGAAAACAGCTGATGGACGTAAAATCATCAATCGTCGTCGTCGTCAAGGGCGTCATCAATTGACAAGAGCGTGATTCATAGTTATCCAAAATACCTACGTGTGCGCAAACGGCGGCACTACCAACGCATAGCGCAGCAAGCAAAGCGCCATGTAGGGCAATTGGTGATCATTGAAGCGCGTTCCACAAAAAATTCATACTCGAGACTAGGCATTACCGCATCACGTCATTATGGCAAAGCCATCCAACGCAATCGCTTTAAACGCATTGTGCGTGAGGCTTTTCGCTTGTGTCGCGGACAATTGCTGCCAGGCTTAGATCTTAATATTAAACCGCGCCAAGCCGCCCAAAAAGCCAAGACTACCGACGTCATCGCTGAGATGATTCACTTTCTTGGATGTTCTCCTATCCCTGAGAAAGGTTGTGACTAAATTATTCTTGGTGGTTTCATGGATCATTTGTTTTCCGGACTCAACACCTCACAGCGCTTAGCGGTAGAAACGATTGAAGGGCGCGTGCTTGTGCTGGCCGGTGCGGGTAGTGGCAAGACGCGCGTGCTCACTTTGCGCATGGCGCATTTGATTCAGAATTTTGGCGTTAACCCCCAATCGATATTAGGGCTGACCTTTACCAATAAAGCTGCCGCAGAGATGCGGCATCGGCTGGCTTCATTAGTACCTGTCAAGGCGGCCAAGCAAGTGACGCTAGCCACTTTTCATAGCTTTTGCATGCAGATATTGCGCTGCGAAATACCCCGTTTGGGATATACACATCAATTTACACTCTACGATGAAAAAGATGTGCAACGTCTGATGAGCATGATCGCTCGTGATCTACTCGATGTGGAAGGGCAGCTGCCTTCTCTTGCACCTACCATTGAGATCATCACTTCGGCAAAAAACAAAGGAATTAAAGCTGAGCAGATCACTGATACAGGATCTGAGTGGCATGATGAATTCACACGTACTCTTTATCGCCGCTTGCAGGATAGCATGCGGGCCTACAATGCTGTTGATTTTGATAGCTTGCTAAGTTTGACTGTCGAACTTTTTGAAAATCATCCCGAGGTACTTGAAAAATATCAAGAGCGCTTCCGCTTCATGATGATCGATGAGTATCAAGACACCAATCCCATTCAATATCGCTTAGCAGCCTTGCTAACCGCAAAATATAACAACCTGTGTGTTGTCGGCGATGATGACCAATCCATCTATGGTTGGCGAGGGGCTGATGTGCAAAATATCCTAGATTTTTCAAAAGCCACAGTGATCAAGCTAGAGCAAAACTATCGGTCCACAAACACGATTCTTAAAGCCGCCAATGCGGTGATTGCCAACAATCAAAAACGGCATAGCAAATCACTGTGGAGCAATAAAGGGGATGGCGAGGCAATAGAGGTCTTTCACGCCCCGACCGAAAATGATGAGGCTCAAGCTGTGATCTGCCGTATGGACCTCATGCGCCAAAAGCATGGCTTGCAGTGGCGCGATATGGCCATACTCTACCGCTCTAACGCCCTCTCGCGTAATTTTGAGTTAGCATTGATGAAGCATGCATGGCAAGATCGCGACGCTTGGATTCGTGGCGTGCCTTATCAAGTGCATGGAGGCACAGAATTTTATGAGCGCAAAGAAATTAAAGACTTAATGGCCTATCTTAGAGTTATTGTTAATCCGCAAGATCAAGAGGCGCTGCTGCGTATCATTAATTATCCGCGGCGAGGTATTGGTGAGGGGGCGTTGGATCTTTTGACTGCATATAACCGCTCCCAAAATATCCCTTTATGGGATGTTCTTGTGGGGGTTGCACAGTCCAAACAAACATACGCTCATTTAACAGACAAGATATCCGATCGGGCCCTTAGCGGGATACGTTCCTTTTTAGACATTCTAGGTGCTGCCAAGGAGCGCTTTGCGATGCCACCTCTCAGTCTTACTATGACGTGGTTGATTGAAAAGATCAATTACCAAAAAGCGATTATCGAAGAAGTCAAAAGCGATCAGATGCGTCAATTTAAATGGGAGAACGTGCAGGAATTTGTCTCTGCTATCGCAGACTATGAACAAAGGGTTGATCCTGAGATGGGTCAGCATGCCTCACTGCATGATTATGTGTTAAGTACCCCTTTAGATAAAGGATGGGAAGGAAAATTAGCTAAAGATAAGAATGAGAATAAAGTCACTCTGATGACATTTCATAGCGCCAAAGGGCTAGAATTTCCTGCTTGCTTTTTGGTGGGGATGGAAGATCATATTATCCCACATGAGAAAAGCTTGAAGCAAACGGGTATCGAAGAAGAGCGGCGGCTGATGTATGTGGCTATTACGCGTGCAATGAGGTTTTTGACTATGAGTATGGCTCAAAAGCGCAAGCGCATGGGAGTGGAGGCGCTGAGCCGTCCTTCGCGTTTTTTAATGGAAATTCCTAAAGAGCATTTGCAGCTTGCACTATGGCATAAGCTTGATTAGGCTGGTATTAATGTGCTAATGTGACGATGGAAGCGGAATCAATTTTAGAACGGATGCTTTGAATGGCTTTGGAGATCTCTGGCTGGACGGATGAGGGAGCTGCGTCGTAGGAGTATTGAGCGTGTTTTAATGCGCTGGCCATTTGATTCTTATCTAAATAGACTTGAGAAATGAGCATCTCGAGGCGCCAGAGATGTTCTTTATCCTTGTTGCCATATTTTTCGATATATGTTTTGAGGGGAGCTACCGCAAGCTCTGCTGTGTAATTGTCTTTATCCATTTCATTAAGATATGTTTCAAATTCAATCACGGCCACATGGTACGGGATGTGTTTTTCATTAGTTGGATCGCAAGCAAGCAGTTGCTTGCGGATATCTTGGGCTTCTTTGGAGTGAATGTGTCCTTCATCAGCTAATTGACGATACCGTTCAGTCAAAAAAAATGTAGATTTATCTGATTTCATCCCTTGACTAACAATTTTTGTCGCATCAGCATCGATATTTAATTTTTTAGCTTGTTCATACAGCTGCTTTAAATCGCTGCCAGAGAAGCCCCCTTTATCGAGGGCTCCCATCTTTTGTTTGTAAGAGGAGAAATCGTTCACCTGTTTGAGCAGATAATCAGCATATTGTTTTCCTCCACCAGGACGATAGCCAGTGGTGCCGATTTGGCGATTTTGTTGGGCATCAAAGATGACGATGGTGGGATAACTGCGCACATCGAATTTTTGTTGTAATTGTTTGTTTTGAGCTTTCACTTGGGGATCTTGCGCGCTATAGAGGGGAAAGTCTAGTTTGACAAAGATGAATTTATTAGCGACAGCATCAGCAAATTCTTGGGTGCTAAGCACCTCTTGTTCGAGTTTGGTGCACCAGCTACACCAATCGGAACCTGTAAAAAATAAAATCACCGGCTTAGATCCTTCTTTGCCTTGCTTGATGGCTTCGTCATAATTAGTTTGCCATTTAATACTCGGCTTACTTGTCGCAGTTTCAGAAAAGAGGCTACATGCATGACTTAATACCATGGCACAACAGATAATCCAAATGAATTTATTAGACATTATTTCTTCCTGGTTAATGTGTGAGTGTACTTTTAATAAACACCCTAATTTGGTTTCTTACTTGTTTAACCGTATGCTAACGCATTAGATAAAACGAAGCAAATATTTATTTAGTTCTTTTGTGAGTATTCAAAAAAAATCTAGCATTATCTTTTGCGCTTCAATAATTCACCAATTTCATATAATATCCTAAAATCGAATGATAGAATAAGTAAACAGCTGTGAAAATGCAATCGTTTCCACCTACATACGTCTTGCGTCATCGGCGAGAAAATCTCAAAAAATGCAGCCTTAGAGGTTTAGAAAAACGCCCTGATTTCAAATTTTTCACTTATCCAACGGCTCTATTGCCTGATTTATCGAACTATGTGATGCTCGCACTCGATGCACCTCCTTTATCACCTGCCGACCGGGAACATGGTCTCTTTCTGTTAGATGCCACTTGGCGCTATGCGGTCAAAATGCTGCAATTTGTTGATGCCCATGCAATCATTGAAAGGCGCAGCATTCCTGCGGGATTTCGCACGGCGTATCCGCGGCGCCAAGAGGATTGCCCTTCTCCTGAAGAAGGGCTAGCTTCTATTGAAGCCCTCTATATTGCCTATGTCATTTTAGGACATGATCCAGCAGGTTTACTCGATAATTATCATTGGCGAGCAGAATTTCTCAAAAAAAATGCAGCTCTTTTCGGGTAAGCCATGAATTGTGGCCCCCCACAATTAGAGGACCTCATAGAGGACCTCACTATTTGAACGCGAAGAGCGCGAAGCAAGCGAAGGCAACGCGAAGATTTTTCTTCTGCGGGTATCCTCTTACAAATTCATGGAGCGCAATTTTTTCTTATTTAAAATGGACTTGTTGCATAAATCCAATTATAGCGATAAATCATTGATGATAAAAAATTTAAAACACAGAGGCACAGAGAACACGGAGAGGGCCAAGCAAAATATCCTTAGGCATATACCACAATCAATCTCCAATTTTTTCTTTCTCCGTGTTCTCTGTTCTCTGTGTTCAAACTGTTTATGATAAATGAATTACGGTGTGCTTTATTTATGCAACAAGACCATTTAAAATTCCCAAGATTTCCAGCTGAAAATTTGTACATGTTCAGGGCATATGCAGCCTACCGCGGCGAGCTACACACTCCGGAATATGTACGAAAATTTTCTTCGCGTTATCTTCGCTTCCTTCGCGTTCTTCGCGTTCAAATAGGTCGGGTATTCCAATTTGTGAGGATCATTAAAGTATTAAGTGTTTACTACTATTAAATATTAATACTAATGACCAAGATCAATGAGATGAAAATGAAGATTGCCGCACAGCGCGAAATCCTGCAATCGCAACCTAAAGAATAGCCTCTAATTGAGAAGTTAAGCGCTAAGCTAACAAAGCAATTAAGAGAACTGAAAGCTTTGCACAAAGAGACGGTCAAAGAATTAGCCGGCCAAATTGAAAAAAAACCAGAATCGGCAAGAAAGGAGCTAATGGCTGCCCTTAATCAAGCCAAGATGAATTATGCGGCAACGCGTCAAGAAGTTACAAGCTCAAGGGGGTATGTGTCTCTGGGTGATAGGTTTTTAAATCAATTAGGTTTTCTGTCGGGTTCACAAAAGCTTGAATTAGAAGGTCTTGAGATAAAAGCAGATCAGTTAAAAGCACGCCTTAAGGAGGGCCCCTCAAATGCTGATGTAGTCAATGAATTGCGCATGGTTCAAGGAAGTCTTGAGCGTTTAACACAAAATAAAAAAATTGGAACGATCCAATCAATTTATGAACAAGTCAAGGGGGCAATTAGCGAGGCTTTGGGACGTGTCAGTAAAGAACCACAAGATACCAAGCCGGCAGCTTCTGAACAAGCCAAGCCTCCTCTAGAAAAGGTTAAGCTTGCTCCACCGGTTGGAAATGATGAACACCTTTAAAGCGATCCCTCCAGAGGAATATGGATGTGAAGCTAAGTTAGCGTTTATAACCGAGCTTTTAAAACGCCCCGATCCTATGCTAACTGACCACCCAGACGCGGTGGCTGCAAATTTAGCTTTAGACTTACTGGGCGATAAAAATGAAATTCCTGTTGCAGATCGTGACCATTATCTCCAAATTGTGTTGATGGATGATAACAAGAATTTATGGAATGTCTATTTGAATGCCTTGAAATCTGAAGCAAAGAATAAATAGACTTCTTTCGAAACACCTCTAAAGGACAAAATAACATAGTCCCTTAGGTCCCTTAGTTTTTCTCTGGTAAATTAATTTTGTTTTTTATATACTTTCACTTCATATAATTTAATACATCCATTATTTAAGTTTTTTTATGCGCGATTTTTTTGAACTGAGTGCTTCAGAATTAGTATCCCTGTTAGTCGAGCATGGGGAAAAAGAATACCATGCCCGCCAGATCATCGATTGGGTATATCATAAGGGGATCGTCTCTTGGGAGGGGATGAGCAACCTCAGCAAAGACTTACGTGCGAAACTTCCCAAAATCATTAATTTGGCTGGCTTGAAGCTGGAACGCGTGCAAGACTCCACTGATATGGAAACCTATAAGTTCCTATGGAAACTACGCGATGGCAGCTTAGTGGAATCGGTATTGATCTGCTCTGGAGAGCGCCGCACTGTCTGCGTCTCTTCGCAGGTGGGGTGTCCGGCAAAATGTGCATTTTGTGCCTCTGGCAAAGAAGGGTTTTACCGCAATTTACGTCCAGCCGAAATCGTTGAACAGGTGGTGCAAATTAACGCCTGGCTTAAGGCTAAAGGGGAAAAAGTTTCCCATATCGTTTATATGGGCATGGGCGAGCCACTGAAAAATTATGAATCTGTGGTCAAGTCTATCCGCTTACTGGGAGAGCCAACCTTTTTGAATCTTTCAGACAGACGCATGACAGTCTCTACTGTTGGTATTGTTGAAGGCATCAAACGCTTGGCACATGAAGGATTGAAAGTCAATCTTGTATTGTCGCTGCATGCTCCCAACCAAAAAATACGCTTGAAAATCATTCCTTATGCGCGTAAATATCCTCTTGAGGAGATTTTAGCAGCCATGGATGAATATGCCCACAAAACAAAACGTGACATCACCTTCGAATATACGCTTATCGCAGGTATCAACGATCATCCTGATCATGCGCACGAATTGGCGCATTTGCTCCATGGCAAACAATGCACCGTGAATCTTATCCCTTACAACCCTGTTGCAGGCTTGCGCTTACAGCGCCCAGAAAAAAAGGCTGTTAAGCAATTCCGTAGTGTGTTGTTTGGCTCACGCATTGTAAATACCTGTCGCTACACAAAAGGTGATGATATCGCTGCTGCATGTGGACAACTCGCCATGCAAAACACAGACAAGACAGGCAAAACTGCTGCAGATACACCAAAGCTAGCCCTTCTGGCCTAACACCCGTGCCCGTGTGCGTGCCCGTGCCCGTGCCCGTGTGCGTGCCCGTGCCCGAAAAAAGAGTGTGAAATGAAAACGCGATAGGAAAGGTTAAAGGATTTAAATTTCGGAATCACCTCCAATGGCCGCGAATTGTTTATTATGTGTTGTATCTATGTTAATCAAGATGGCTCGTAGGTAAGTTCGGGCACGGGCACGGGCACGCACACGGGCACGGGCACGCACACGGGCACGGGAATGCACACGGGCACGGGAATGCACACGGGCACGAAATTCTATGGGAGTCTCATGCCATTTGATCGTAATGCTCTAGATACCTTTCCCAGCCAGCCCGGCGTCTATTTGATGAAAGGACGTGAGGGGGCTATCCTTTACATCGGTAAAGCAAAAAATGTACGCAATCGCCTTAGGCAATACTTTTTGCCTCGTGGTGATGGTAGAGCGATGATTCCCTTTCTGATTCCCAAAGTTGAGACCATAGACACTATTGTTGTCTCCTCGGAAAAAGAAGCGCTATTACTTGAAAATAACCTGATCAAACAACATAGACCCCGCTATAACGCTCTACTCAAAGACGATAAAACCTATATAGCCCTCGGCATTAATGAAAAGCATCGGTGGCCTATGGTGTCGCTCGTGCGCTATAAAGGTAATCCCAAGCCCGGTTTAACCTATTTCGGACCCTACACAAGTGCCGAAGCCGCCCGTCAAACGCTTGATCTATTGCATCGTTTATTTCCTTTGCGGCAGTGTTCGGACCAAGAACTGGTAAGGCGGACACGACCATGCATTCTTTACGATATGAAACGCTGCATCGCCCCTTGCGTCAACCGTTGCACTCATGAAGAGTATATGCGGTTGGTGAAGCGGACAGCCAAATTCCTACGAGGACAAGATCGAGAGGTGGTCAGTGATCTCCACACAGAGATGCATTTAGCTGCCGAAGCCTTGGAGTTTGAAAAAGCTGGGGCTATTTTAACTACCATTCGCCATATCGAGAAAACATTGGAAGGGCAGAATGTCGATAAACCACTTGGTGGTGACGTCGATGCATTAGCCATCTTCCGCCAAGGGGAGGAAGTGATCCTGGCGCAATTGATCTTTCGCAGCGGTAAGTTGACAGGTTCATCGACATACAACTTTAGTTCCATTGGTGAAGAGGATGATGAGCTTTTCGAGACTTTCATTATCCAACACTATGAGAAACGCAACGAAGTGCCAAGTGAGGTCTTATTACCTATTGCTTTAGCAGCAGAAGATCGAGAAGCTATCTCTGACATCATTTCCGTGGGTAAAAGACGTGTGCATGTTTTAGCGCCACAACGAGGAGAGAAAAAAGCCTTAGTCGAAATGGCACAGGCTAATGCAGAAGCGACCTTTAAGAAAGAAAAGGATGAACAGAGCATTAGGGAAAAAGTACTCATGGAGATGCAAGATCGCTTCCACCTGGCAAACTACCCACGCCGTATCGAATGTTTCGACAACTCAAGCCATGCAGGCACTATGGTCGTTTCAACTCTTGTATCTTTTTATGAAGGGATGAAAGATCCCTCGCGCTATCGGAAATATAAGATTCGCAGTCTGACAGAATCCGATGATTATGCCGCCATGCGCGAAGCGCTTGAGAGACGCTATCGACGAGCGAGAGACGAAGAAGACTTGCCAGATTTGCTCGTCGTAGATGGTGGCAAAGGGCACCTCAACGTGGCTTTGAAAGTACTTAGCGATCTTAATATCATCTCTATGGATGTTATCGGCTTGGCAAAACAGGAAGGACGGCATGATAAGGGAATGACTTTGGAGCAAGTCTTTTTGCCTAATATAAAAGATCCCATTCTGCTTAAGACCACATCACCAATCTTATTTATGCTTCAGCAAATCAGAGATGAAGCCCACCGCACAGCCATCACCTTTCACCGCAAGCTGCGCAGCAAAAAACAGGTCAAAAGTGCGCTTGATGATATTCCAGGGATCGGACCGGCAAAGCGTAAGCTGCTGCTCACACACTTTGGTAGCATCAAAAGGCTATCGGAAGCAACTGCCGAAGAGATCCATGCCGTGCCAGGCATTTCGGCAGCCAATACCCAAGCGATTCTAGCCTTCATCCAGCAAAAGAAGACGTCGAATTAGCCTCCATCCCTTGCCAGTGCCCGAACTATTTAGCAAGAAGTCATGAGAGCATTATCGCCCGATTTTATTTTCAACGCAAAGGAGGGCAAAGTTCGCAAAGGCGCAAAGAAAAGGCATGTCCCTTGCAAACAGGTCTCTAGCTTAGAATGCAAGATGCTACATGTATCGGCCCTAAGATCTCATGAATGCTAACTCCAGCACTTTTAGATTGCTGAGGCAATCTAAAAGAGGGGCATTGTTAGCAGCGCTTAGGGCGCTGCTAACATACTTTTTTTCTGCGACGCTTTTATTTTATGCGAACTTCAAAGCGTCGCAGACAAAAATTGCACAAACATCGCTCTAAGCGATGTTTGTTGAGTCCTTCTTTTGGATTGCTGAGGCAATCCAAAAGAGCTGGAGCTAGCGTCCGTACCATCTTAGGCCATGTAATATCTTGTATTCTAAGCTAGAGACCTGTTTGCATGAGGCATGCCTTTTCTTTGCGCCTTTGCGAACTTTGCCCTCCTTTGCGTTGAAAATAAAATCAGGGGATAATGCTCCCATGACTTCTCGCTAAATAGTTCGGGCAGGGGCAGGGAAATCAAGGGATTGTCTAATTTTTCATTTGCAAAAAAGATAGGCTTTCGATTAAGCTTTACCCTTATCATTGCTAGCCAATCAAATTGTCTTAGGGGTATTAGCTCAGTTGGTTAGAGCGCCACGTTGACATCGTGGAGGTCAGCTGTTCGAGTCAGCTATATCCCAATCTTCTTCAAATCAATACCCGTGTGGTTATGGTGCTATCCCTCTCTAACTTACGACAATCTGCAGCCGAAATTCTGGCTTGCGCTGTCGTCGATCTCTTCCCGGGAGCCTACCTTGTCAATAGCACAGCTACCGAATTTGGATTTTACTACGATTTTATTGCAGAACAACCTATCGATGAACATGCATTAGTCTATCTAGAAGAAAAAATGCGCGCCCTCATTAAGCAAGACCTCGAAGTGCGCTCCGTGGAGATGATGCGCGAAAACGCCGCTTCATTCTTTGAACATAAGAAACAACCTTTTGTCGCACAACGCGTTCTTAATGCGGCCGAAAATATCGTGACCCTCTTCCAAATCGGGGAATTCAACGACTATTGCCCATATCCACATATCCATCAAACTCACGAAATTGGCGCCATCAAACTGTTAAAAATCGAAAAAGCCATCTACTATCTTCCAGAAGAAGGGGGCATTGAAGTCACACGCATCCATGGCACAGCGCAGCGCGATTCCTACGCCTTAAAGAAACTCATCAAAGCTCTTGATGCTGGAAAAAAGAAAGATCATCGCCTCATCGGTAAAGAACTGGATTTGTATAGCATACAAGAACATGTCAATCCTGTTGCTTGCTGCTGGTCTCCTCAAGGAGCGCTCTTGCGCGAAGCGTTGCTCGATTGGTGGCGCAAAGAACATCGCCAGTTAAAGTTTTTGCCATTAGCCACACCGCCACTTGTGCAAGACGATTTGATGCAGCAGGGAGGGGCTTATGAAGGATTGCTGGAAAGTGAATATCCACCGATTAGCGAAATCGAAGGGGTGGATTATGTCGTTCCGACCAGATTAAGTCCAACCCATGCCATGATTTTTAGGTCGAAATCGCGTCATTATAGTGATTTACCCATCAGATATGCCGAATGCTCTTATGTCATGAATACAGATCCCAAAAAACATTTATGGGGGATGCATGCAGCCCAGTTTGTCTATGCCGACCAAGCAAATGTTTTCTGCGCCCCAGAGCATGTTGAAAATGAATTGATTTCTTCCTTGCAATTCATTGATAAAATCATTAAGATGTTCAATTTTGAGTACCATTGGTATTTAAAAGGGCAAGATACGAAATTCGCTGGCAGCCAAAAGCGCTGGGAAAAGTGCCTTTCGTGTTTTGCTGATGCTTTTGAGAAATGCGGTTTAAGCTATACTTTCGATGAGACTGAAGGGATGTACAGCGGGCCGACAGCCGAAGCGCGCCTTGTAGATGCTTATGGTAGAGAGTGGAAAGGACCGAGTATTGGCTTTGACTTCAGCAGCCCGGATCGCTTTGATTTAAGCTATCAGGGAGTAAATGGTGAGTCGCCAAGACCTGTGATGTTAGTGAGGGCGCTTTTTGGTTCATTAGAACGCTTCATTGCGATTCTAATTGAACATCATGCAGGGCAGTTACCTGTGTGGATAGCGCCAGAACAGGTAAGGGTGATCGCTGTAAAAACTGAAAATAATGCTGAAGCAAATAGAGTTTTTGAAGCTTTAGTAGCTAAAAACTATCGCGCGACATGTGATGAGCGCGATGTCAGCCTAGGTGCTAAAATCCACGCAGCAGAAAGTGAACATATTCCCTACATCGTTATTGTAGGTGAAAAAGAAGAAAAGCAAAATCTGATAACCGTGCGTTTTAGCGTTCGCGGGGCAACACAAGGGTTAATGACACCGGAAGCTTTTATCGAGCAACTGCAACAAGAAGTGTCGAATCAGTTGCCATTAGGAAAATTGCGTGAACGCTTAGCGACGAAGCCAAAATTGTAGAATAGGGAAATTGCCTTGAAAGTTAACAGAGAAATTCGTGCGCCTAAAGTGCGCGTCATCAGCCATACCGGAGAGCAAGTGGGAGTCATTTCCATTCAAGAGGCTCTAGCCATGGCTGATGAAGTGGGCCTTGACCTTGTAGAGATTGTGCCGGGATCCGTGCCACCTGTCTGCAAGATCATCAATTTCGGCAAATTTCGATATGACCAGACTAAGCGCGAGAAGGAAAATAAGAAAGCTCAGCACCAGGTCAAAGTCAAAGAAATTAAGTTCAAGCCAAACACTGATGATCATGACGTCGAAACAAAAATGCGACATGCTCGCGAATTTTTGAGCAAAGGCAACAAAGTTAAAGTGACATGTACATTTCGTGGTCGCGAAATGGCGCATACTGAAATTGGAGAGAAATTAGTGCAGAAATTCTGCGCTGATCTCGAAGATGTAGCGATGGTCGAGTCACCATTGAAGCTAATGGGGCGCATGTTGATTGTTGTGCTCGCCCCAGGGGGAAAAAAGAAAAAAGAAACGACTAAGCAAACACACTCAACGGAAAATTCCGAAAAAGAATCCGTGAGTGCTGAGTAGTCTGTTAAGTGAATTACTAGGAGAAATGCAGTGCCTAAAATGAAAACCAAAAAAGCCCTAGCGGCTCGGTTTAAATTGACAGCGACAGGTCAGCTCAAAAGAGCAAAGCCCGGAAGACGTCATAAACTGACCGGAAAAACGGCAAAACGTAAGCGTCAATTAGCTACATCTGCGCTTGTAGACGAAGGTCATCTAAGAACATATAAGCGTGTGATGTGCGTATAAATTAATGTAAACTTGTCCACTATGAAAACCATGCTAGGTGGACACAAACAAGTGAGGATAAGCTATGGTTAGAGCAACCAACGCTGTCGCTTCACACCGTCGCAAAAAAAGATTGTTAAAACAAGCCAAAGGGTTTGTTGGAGATCGCAAAAACCACCTGCGCCTTACTAAAGAC
Organism: Chlamydiota bacterium; assembly: GCA_013286645.1. Classification (GTDB taxonomy): domain Bacteria; phylum Chlamydiota; class Chlamydiia; order Chlamydiales; family Parachlamydiaceae; genus JABDFJ01. Next base: position 29,235 of record JABDFJ010000022.1, read on the forward strand.
GCAGTTCTTCGCGCTCTGGCATATAATTATCGCCATCGCAAAGAAAAGAAACGCGAGTTTCGTAGCTTGTGGATCATGCGTATCGGAGCTGCTGCTAAAATTAACGGCATCTCTTATAGCAAATTTATTTGCGGACTGAAAAAAGCGAAATGCGAATTAGATAGAAAAGTATTAGCCGAAATGGCAATTCGTGACCCACACAGCTTCGCAGCTGTTGCGGGCCGAGCCAAACAAGCTCTTGCTTAATACTATTAAATAACTAAGCAGCCCATTAAAGCCCAAAAGCTTTAATGTGGCTGCTTTTTTTTATCCCTTCACACCGAGATAGCATGCGTCAAAATATTGAGAACCTCAAGCAACAATTCGACTCCGAACTCCAAGCCGCAGCTACTGTGGCAGATATTGAAGCCCTCAAGGTAAAATATTTAGGCAAAAAAGGGCCCATCCAAGACCTGATGAAGGCATTACGTGATGTTCCTGCTGAAGAACGTCCTGCTACAGGCAAAGTTATTAATGACCTCAAAGAACATATCGCCAAACTAATCGACGAAGTGCATCAACGGCTGATCCAACAAGAAGAAAGCAATCGTCTGGCGCATGAAAATATCGACATCACCCTGCCAGGGCGCAGTCGCTATCCAGGCCGCAAACACATCATTAATCAAGTGCTCGATGAGGTGATCGATATCCTGGTTGCTATGGGCTTCTCGGTGCAATATGGACCAGACATCGACACCGATTACTACAATTTCGAAGCCTTGAATTTTGCTCCCGATCATCCTGCGCGCGATATGCAAGATACTTTTTATTTATCATCGAATATGTTGCTGCGTACGCATACCAGCAATATCCAAGCGCGCATCATGGAATCCACCCGCCTGCCCATTCGTATTATAGCTCCAGGAAGGGCTTATCGCAATGAAACCATTACAGCACGCTCTCACGTATTTTTCCATCAAGTTGAAGCCTTTTATGTCGATACAGGTGTTACCTTTGCCGATCTGCAAGCGACGATGACAGATTTTCTTTCGAAGCTTTTCAACACGCAGGTAGAGACACGCTTTCGCCCAAGCTACTTCCCCTTTGTTGAACCTGGCATGGAAGTAGATTTGCGTTGCTGGAAATGTCAAGGGATAGGGTGTCCGTTATGTAAGCATACGGGCTGGTTAGAAATCGCAGGTGCGGGTATGATCCATCCTGAAGTGTTAAAAAATGGAGATATCGATCCAGAAGTATATTCTGGCTTTGCCTGGGGCATGGGCGTTGAGCGACTGGTCATGCTCAAGCACGGCATCAATGATATCCGTAAGTTTACAGAAAACGATTTGCGCTTTTTAGGGCAATTTGCCGGGACCTAAACATGCAGGAATGGGTGGTCTCCTCAGAGGAATCGGGTTTAAAAATTCTTGTTTTCTTGAAAAGTAAATTTGGTGCAACCATAGCGTCAAGGCAGCTTAAGCGGGCCTTAGAAGCTGGACAGTGTCAGATTAATGGACGCGTCGAGCGTTTTGCTTCTAAGCTCGTGGGACGTGGCGATCGCGTGAGTATGGTAGACCTTTCTCTTACGGCTGAAAAGCACGATGAGGCATTGTCATTAGACAGCTTTCTATATGTTGACGATCATTTAATAGCCTGCAATAAACCGGTGGGTATAAATTCTGAAGATAGCCAGTGGCTTGCAGCGGTGAGAAAGTTTTACAAGAATGCCATTCTCTTGCATCGCTTAGATCGCGACACCACAGGGGTTTTGCTTTTTGCGCGCAACGAGGCATGTGCTGAGGCTATGTTTGCTCTTTTTAAGCAGCGCCAGATCAGTAAAACCTATCATGCTATTGTTGATGGTGTCCCCAAGTTGGCATCAGGTGTGGTGGATAACTTTTTAGGTAAGATACATACTTATCAGGGACAATCTCTATGGGGTGCTGTTGCGCGCGAAAAAGGGATGTATGCCCGCACCCAGTGGCGCCTAGAAAGGAGTGGTCATGAGGCTGCTTTGCTTGTATGTCATCCCGAAACAGGCAGAACGCATCAAATAAGAGTACATTTGAGTGGCTTAGGGCATCCTATCTTAGGCGATTTCCAATATGGGCGCACATTTAGATGCTCTTTGCATGTGAATCGCATGATGTTGCATGCTACGTCCCTGAATTTTGTGCATCCAATAACAAAGCAACCTGTTGTCATTCGAGCTCCTTTTCCTCAAGATTTTAAAGCGGCGGTAGAACGCCTTTTCGGTGAAATATGAAAAAAATTCTCATAGTGAAGACATCATCGCTTGGTGATATCATTCATGCCTATCCGGTTGTCGATTATTTACACAAAAAATTTCCTGCTGCTCAGATCGATTGGGTAGTTGAGGCCCCGTATGCCGAACTTGTGCAAGCTCATCCTGCAATTCATAGCGCTATAACCATCTCCACTAAAGCATGGCGCAAGCAGCCGTTTAAGGCGGCTACTTGGAAGTCGATAGGTGCCTTCCGTCGTCAATTGCGCCAAAATGCGTATGACGTGGTTTTTGATCTACAAGGGAATGTCAAATCTGGTTTAGTAGTAGCGCAAGCCCGAAGTGCCCATAAAGTGGGTTTTGCCTCAAAGTCTGTGCCTGAATGGCCTAATTTGCTTTTCACCCATCATCGCTTCAATCCCAAACAGCAAGGCAATATTCGAGAGGATTATCTCTCGGTAGTGACCTCTTATTTCAATGATCCACTGCCGGCAGAAAGTGGACAAGTGACATTGAAAATTTCGTCACCCGAAAAAGATAAACTACAAGCTATTCTAGAGCACCCTGTGCTGCACCATCGTCCTAAAGTACTGGTCTGTTCAGGCTCTGCGTGGCGCAACAAGCAGCTGACTCCAGAAACTTTGGCCGCATTTTTAAAGTTGCTACAAGATGAGCTAGACTGTGCCTTTATGTTTGCTTGGGGGTCTAAAGATGAATATGAGGTCGCTCAACAACTTCAAAAGCAGTTTGTTGACAGTTCTGCGGTTGTCGAACGGATGAGTTTGTCCATGTTGCAAAATCTAATGGCGAGCAGTACTTTGGTGGTGGCGATGGATTCGTTGCCTTTGCATTTAGCAGGCACAACGCTTACGCCTTCATTTAGTGTCTTTGGTGCGTCGTCGGCGGAGAAGTACAAACCTTTAGGAAATCGTCATTGTGCCTTTCAGGGTAGTTGTCCCTATGGGCGCACCTTTGTCAAAAGATGTCCCATCTTACGCACATGTCCCACGGGGGCTTGTATTCGCGATTTGCAAGCAGAAGAGATTTTTGCCTACTTCAACCAATGGTGGCAGGGTCTAAGGGTAATGTAGCTTTTTTAAAAAAAAGCCAGCAATGTCGCAGATACATAGTTTTGCTTAAAAGCCACCCCCGAATGGGGGTGACGGCTTGTAGCCCAGGGTGAGCGGCTGCGTAACCCTGGGTGTCAGAGTTGAATTGATAGTACCCCAGAAGGGGGTACGGGCCAATTAGCGGCTAAAATAGGCTATAATAGTAATGATGTCTTTGTCGGAAGTTGCCCGTACCCCTTTCAGGGGTACAATATTTTATATTAAGCAGCCCAGGGTTACGCAGTCGCTCACCCTGGGCTACAAGCCGTCACCCCCGAATGGGGGTGGGTTTTAGGTAATATATACTAGAGACGTGACTAATCGCATTTTTTAACGCAAGGACTAATACTTATGGAAACAAATATATTATACTCTCAAGCTATTCTGGCGTTCATTGCGCGTCTTAAAGGTTGTGTAAAAGCGATATTGACCACTGAAGTTGGTTTTTCTGTCAGGGGTGATCGCTTTAGCGTAGGCCGCAGTACATATCCTTTGAAAATCGTTATCATCGAACATCGTAAAACGTTAGGTTATTTTGATTCCAACACCTATGAGATCGGTGTGAACAAGCAAATGATGCAAGCATCGCCAAAGGTTCTTAATGATTTGCTGCGGCATGAGCTTGCCCACTATCTCATGTGGATACGCTATGGAAATATGGCGCCGCATCATGGTAAAGAATTTCATGCTTTGTGCTTGAGCTATGGATGGGGACCCGAGGTATATGAGGCTACGATTGATCTTGCACAAGACGATTTGCCTATAGGTGTTGATGAAAATGGCGACAAAATTTTGTCTAAAATCAAGAAGCTTTTAGCTCTTGCTACCAGTCAAAATCAACACGAATCAGAGCTTGCCACGCTAAAAAGCAACGAGCTTTTATTGAAATATAACCTCAGCGAAAGGGAATTTTATCGCGGCGATGCCAGTGACGATGAAGAAATGCTTCTTAAAAGGATTATTAAGGCCAAAACAATTTCGGCCAAAGTTTCTGCTATTGCGCAAATTGTGCGCACATTTTTTGTGGAGACGGTATTTCATCCTTGTCGCGAGCATACTTACCTAGAAGTGTTTGGCAAGAAATCCAATGTTGCTATTGCTGAATATGTGGCGTTATTTTTAGAGAACGAGTTTGAGCGGCTATGGGAAGATATCAAAAAACAACGAAGCGATCTCAAAGGAATTGCTAGTAAAAATTCCTTTTTCCGCGGTATCGCTAAGGGATATTGTCAAAAAATCGAAGCGCTTAATCAAATGGCAGATAGTGAACAAAAGCATGGGCTTGTTTTGATACAAAATGAACTAAAAATCGCTTCTAAAATGGCTTATCAGCGACTATCTAAAACAGTTTCGCGTTATCGACAATGTGAAGAAGCCGCCCAACTTGGTGCTGCTGCCGGCCGCAAATTGCATATCAAGCAAGGTGTTGAAGCACATGGTGCTTCAGGCACACGGACAGCTAGGCTTGAGCTTATTCGCTAAGCTGGAATCTGTGAGAATATGGCGCACGGTTTGCTTAGTCTCGGCAAAAATATCTACATCGGCCTGTAGCTTTTCAATCTCGTCTAGTGTGAACCAACGCAACCCTTCGGTTTCGGCCGCATTTTGGGTTTCTTTGCCTCCACAGGGAGTGGCTAGATAGATGAAATCAATATGTTGGTGGGCGGGTTGTGTGCCATGAGCGGGGATTTGCTCTAAAAGGCAGAGGTAAGGGCGTTCGAAACTGGTGGCGTTCCACCGTTCAATCCAGAGATTTTCTTGGGTGATGAAGGAAATTTCGAGGCCTGTTTCTTCTCTAGCTTCGCGGCGTGCGGCCTCAGCTGGTGTTTCATTGGGATCGAGGTGTCCGCCGGGTGGCAGCCATTTTTTTAGCTTGCGATGAAAGATAAGCAGCACGCGTTCCGCTTCGATGATATAGACACCGGCGGTAAATTGTTTTTCCATGGTAGCTCCGCTGTTTATTGGCACGAGTATAATGCGTAGCCTGTGAGCTGTCTAGGAAAAGTCAGTATTACTTTTATGTAAAGCTCGAGAAAACGTGGCGTGGATTAGAAGTAAGCAAAAAAAGAGATTTTATTTTAAAAAACTATTAATCTTGTCAACTTAAGGGAAATGGACGAAAATGGACTGTATGGACTGTATGGACTGTATGGACTGCATGGACTGAATGGACTGAATGGACGGAGTGGACTCAACAACTTAGGTGTCCACATCGTCCACTCCGTCCACGCAGTCCACTCCGTCCATTTTCCTTACGCTAAAAGGTGGTCATGCAACTTCCAGCCCTTTTGCCCAATGAGCTCTTAGCCTACCAAGCGGCAGCTTCTCCGGATGTGCTTTTTGAGCAGTTAACAGCCAAACCGTATGATTTGTTGTTGTTTTTCCAGCATGCTTGCGAGGATGAAATGTGGAGCGCCGAGCATCGCGATTTCATACAAAGAATGATCGCTTGGCTGACTAAGCAAGCTTTTGCTGATCTGCTTTCACCAGCATTTTGCTTGCAGGCAGCTAAAGCCCTGCGGCAGCACTACGACAATCTCAAGATTTTGCTTCCTAAAGATATCGTCATTCAATGCAAAGATGGGCAGTTTGAGGTCAACAGCCTGCTCTTAGCTGTGATCTCCGATTTTTTCCATCAGACTCTTTTACGCAAATGTCGCGATAAACGGGTGATGTCGTTTGCGCTGCCACAAACGACATTGGAGGAGTTTTATCCTTTCGATAGCTTCATGAGCAAAGGGTATATTGAAGGAATAGAGAAAATGGGGGAAGAACAATTGCTCCAACTTTTACACCAAGCTGCTACTTGGGGCGTTGCTGATGTTGTCCATGATTGTGAAGGCATGCTGCGCAAATACTTGACACCTCAAAATGTCTTTGAACGGCTTGCAAGCACGCAACTCCAGGGGTTGACGATTTTAAAGCTGGCATGCATCGATTTTATTAATAATATGCTCTGCGGTTTCGTTTTGTCAGCACCATCAACCACGCGCCTGGCGATCGAGTTTCTAGATTTTACCGACAGGATGCTGGAGTATTTTCAGTCTATCAAGCCTCTTGTGACAGATGTGATTTGTAGTGGCACATGGGTGGACAACATGGTGTGTTCCCAAGTGATGCAGCAATGTCCTAATTTGCAATTTGTGGACCTCAGTTCAACCCCCGTGTTTAGTCCCAATTATAACGATATCCCAGCGTCACTCCTTGTGCTTAATCTCTCACAGTGTCTTTGGGTGACACCAGAGCTACTCCGCTCGTTTAGTAACATCTGTCCCAGCCTTGAGGAGCTGGATCTGAATAGCGATATCCAGCTTAATTATATGGCATGGGGCGAGTTGTGTCAGTTTAAGTGGCTTAAAAAATTGTCTCTTGCCCATTGCGTTCAACTGACAAATGATGATTTAAAAATCATTATTCGGGGGTGTGAACACTTAATAGAACTCAATTTGGAGGGGTGCCGCCGTCTCAGTGAGGTTGGTTTCTTTGAATTGAGCCGGGGACTGACACATCTAACGTCATTAAACCTAGCGCGTTGTGTTGTTTCCGATGTTGCTATGGCAGATATCGCCTCAAACTGTGTTAGCTTGTTGTCATTGAGTTTGGCGCACTGTGAAGCGTTATCCGAAAAGGGAATTGTGGCTTTGGTGAAGCTGGCTCCTCTGTTACAAGAATTA